>NZ_JARGEF010000016.1:0-61619 GCF_033794725.1 Streptomyces sp. ID05-39B
GTCGGGGTGGAGGTCGGCGGGGTCCGGTGTCCGGTCGGCGGGGTCCGGTGTCCGGTCGGCCGGGTCCGGGGCGCCGGCCGCCCGCTCGTGCTGTGGCTTGGACTCGTCGGGCGTCCCGGCCTTCGCCGGAGTGGGCGGCTCGTCGGGCGTCCCGGCCGAGGGGCCGTGCCGCTTGTCCGTGGAGGGGTCGAGGGCCTCGGCCGGGGGCTCCTGGTGTGCGGCCGGCGGGGGCGCGGGTGTCGCGTGGCGCTCGGCCGGCTCTTCGCTGTCGGGCCGCGGCTGCCCGCTCCCGCCGCTTTCCACCACGGTGTCCCCTCGTTGGTCGCAACTCCCGCTCCTGCCGGGCGGAAGGGTCTGGGACCGATGGTATGCGTCCGCCGGGACGCGTTCCGCCCCGGCACCCCCTGGGGTTTCACGGCTCCCGCCACTTGCCGTGGGCGGAGGGGGTCACTGTCGGTGGCGGGCCGTAAGGTCTTGGGCATGGAGAGCAGCAGCGAGGGTGTCGCCCGGTCCGGCGACGAGGACGGTGTGGGGAGCCTGCCGCGGGCGGGGGTCGGGGAGACGGTCGTGGTGGCGGTGGAGGCCGCCGGTGAGAAGGCCGTCACCGCGATAGCGCCCGCTTCGCTCTCGCCCTCGCGCGCGGGCGACTTCATGCAGTGCCCGTTGCTGTACCGGTTCCGGGTGATCGACCGGCTGCCTGAGAAGCCGAGTGCGGCGGCCACGCGGGGCACGTTGGTGCACGCGGTGCTGGAGCGTCTTTTCGACGCGCCTGCCGCCGAGCGGACCGCGCCGCGGGCCAGGTCGCTGGTGCCGGGCCAGTGGGACCGGCTGCGTGAGTCGCGGCCCGAGGTGGCGGAGCTGTTCGCCGACGATCCTGAGGGTGAGCGGCTGTCCGGCTGGCTGGCGGAGGCGGAGCAGCTGGTCGAGCGGTGGTTCACGCTGGAGGATCCGACGCGGCTGGAGCCCGCCGAGCGGGAGCTGTTCGTGGAGACGGAGCTGGAGTCCGGGCTGAGGCTGCGCGGGATCATCGACCGGGTCGACGTGGCTCCCACCGGTGAGGTGCGGATCGTGGACTACAAGACCGGCAAGGCGCCCCGGCCGGAGTACGCCGAGAGCGCGTTGTTCCAGATGAAGTTCTATGCGCTGGTCGTGTGGCGGTTGAAGAACGTGATCCCCCGGCGGCTCCAGCTGGTCTATCTGGGCAGTGGTGATGTGCTGACGTACGATCCGGTGCTCGCCGATCTGGAGCGGGTGGAGCGCAAGCTGTTGGCGTTGTGGGAGGCGATCCGGCTGGCGACGGAGACGGGTGAGTGGCGGCCCCGTCCGACGAAGCTGTGCGGTTGGTGTGATCACCAGGCGCACTGTCCGGAGTTCGGTGGTACTCCCCCGCCGTATCCGTTGCCGGTGCGGCCGGTCGGGGGGACGGTCCAGGGGTAGGGCGTGGGTGAGGGCGGCCGAGTCCGGCGCGGTCGCGCAGGGCAGAATGGGGCCGGACTACCGAAGGAGACTTACGTGGCCATCCGCGTCCTACTGGTCGATGATCAGCCGCTGCTGCGTACCGGCTTCCGGATGATTCTGGAGGCGGAGCAGGACCTCGCGGTGGTCGGTGAGGCCGGCGACGGCCTCCAGGCCCTCGACCAGGTGCGGGCCCTGCAGCCCGATGTTGTTCTGATGGACATCCGTATGCCTCGTATGGACGGGGTGGAGGCGACGCGGCAGATCACCGGGCCGGGCCGGGACGGTCCGGCGAAGGTGCTGGTGCTGACGACCTTCGACCTCGACGAGTACGTGGTGGAGGCGCTGCGCGCCGGGGCGAGCGGGTTCCTGCTCAAGGACGCGCCCGCCAACGAGCTGGTGCAGGCGATCCGGGTGGTGGCAGCCGGTGAGGCGATGCTCGCGCCGAGCATCACCCGGCGGCTGCTCGACAAGTACGCCACGCATCTGCCCTCGGGCGACGAACCGCTGCCGGACACGCTGCACACGCTCACCGACCGTGAGGTCGAGGTGCTGAAGCTGGTGGCGCGGGGTCTGTCGAACGCGGAGATCGCCGCCGACCTGTTCGTCAGTGAGACGACCGTGAAGACGCATGTCGGGCATGTGCTGACCAAGCTGAGCCTGCGGGACCGGGTGCAGGCGGCGGTGTATGCCTATGAGAGCGGGCTGGTGCGTCCCGGGGCTCAGTAGCGGCGGGACCCACCGCACGACGGCACGGAGGGCGCCCCTTCCTGACAAGGGGCGCCCTCCGCGTCTGTTGGGGCTTCTCAGCCCTTCTCCAGCTCCCAGAAGCGGAAGACGGTGGAGGCGTCGAGGCAGTTCTCCAGGCCGTAGACGTTCTCCTGGACGACGGCGTACTGCTTGGCCTGCCAGATCGGGAGGACGGGGACCTGGTCGGCCACGATGTCCTGGAGCCGGCCGTAGTCGTCGGCGGTGGCGCCGCGGTCGCTCTGGGCGGCGGTGCGCGGGATGAGCGTGCCGGTGATGGCGTTGTCGGTGTAGTTGTTGCCCAGGACGTTGCCCTCGCCGAAGAAGGGCGCGGTGAAGTTGTCGGGGTCGGGGTAGTCGGGCACCCAGCCCTTGACGTAGACACCGTACTTGCCGTCGGCGATGTCCTTCTCGTACTGCTGGTAGGCCACCGACCTGACGTCGGCTTCGAAGAGGCCGCTGGCGTTGAGCTGGGCGGCGATCGCCTTCAGTTCCTGGTCGGTGGCGGGGCCGTAGCGCGAGGGGGTGGACCAGAGGGTGAGGTCGACCTTGTCGGTGATGCCGTCGTCCTCGAGGGCGGCGGCGGCCGCGGTGCGGGAGGGGCTGGCGCCGTAGCGGTCGAAGAAGGCGGTGTTGTGGCCGGCGATTCCGGCGGGGATGATCGAGTACAGCGGGTCGGCGGTGCCCTGGTAGACGTCGGTGATCAGGGCTTCGCGGTCGATCAGGTGGGCGATGGCGCGGCGGACGCCGAGCTTGCCGGCGACGGGGTCGTCCATGTTGAAGACGAGGTGCTGGACCTCGGCGCTGCTGCCCTCGACGACCTCGACACCCGAGCTGTCGTCGTTGGTGTCGGTGTCGGCGATGTCGGTGGCGGTGAGGCCTCGGTAGGCGATGTCGACGCGGTCGTCGAGGAGGGCCGTCTTGAGTCCGCGCTGGTCGCCGTGGAAGAACTTCAGGGTGACGCCGGTGTTCTTGACCTCGGCGGTGCCCTTGTAGTGCTCGTTGGCGGAGAAGGTGGCTTCGTCCTCGCCGAAGGAGTCCAGCTGGTAGGGGCCGGAGCCGACGGCCTCGCCGTCCTCGCGCAGGCCGTCGGCGTCGTACTGGCGGTGGTCGACGATGGAGCCCGCGCCCGAGGCGATCTTGCTGGGGAAGGTGGCGTCGGGGACCTTCAGCTTGAAGACGACGGTCTTCTCGTCCGGTGTCTCGACCTTGTCGAGCATGGGGAACATGATCGCGGGGCCGGCCGGGTCGTCGACGGCCAGCATGCGGTCGAAGGAGAACTTGACGTCCTCGGAGGTGAGGGCGTCACCGTTGCTGAACTTCAGGCCGTCCTTGAGGGTGCAGGTGTAGACCTTGGTCCGTGTGTCGGTGAAGCCGCAGTCCTTCGCGGCGTCGGGCTCGGGTTCGGTGGCGCCCTTGGGGAAGCTCAGCAGTGACTGGAAGACGTTGTTGAACAACAGCCAGGAGCCGGGGTCGTAGCCGGAGGCCGGGTCGGTGGCCAGGACGTCGTCGGACATTCCGATGACCACGGCGGAGCCGTCGCCGCCGGAGCCTGTCGACTGTGAGCCGCAGCCGGTCAACAGGCCGGAGGCCAGCCCCGCCACGACGGGCAGGACCGGCCACTGGTTGCGCATGTTCACGTGCGTGTGCCTTGTCGTCGTTCTCGTGCTCCCGGGGCCGTGGTCCACGGCCCCGGGCCGGACGGTCCGTCAGCCGCTGGTGCCGCGGGACAGCTCCCAGAGCTGGAGGGTGGCGGAGGAGTTCAGCACGTAGGCGGTGCCCGTGACGTCGTCGCGGGAGGCGACGTACTGCTTGCCCTGCCACAGGGGCAGGACGGGGACGTCCTCGGCGACGATGTCCTGAATCTCCGTCAGCGTCTTGCCTGCGGCCAGGCGGTCGGCCTCGCGACGGGACTCCGGGATGAGCTTGTTGATGATCTCGCTGTTCTGGTACGGCGACTTGAGGAAGTTGTCCTTGTCGAGGAACGGCGCGATGTAGCTGTCACCGTCGGCGAAGTCGGGGAACCAGCCCATGCCCCAGACGTCGTACTCGCCCTTGCGCTCGGCGGGGACGAAGGCGTCCCAGGGGGTGCCCTCGATGGAGACCTCGAACAGGCCGCTGGCGTTGAGCTGCTTCTGGAGGAGCTCGAACTCCTTCTTCGTGGCCGGACCGTAGTGGTCGGTCGTGTAGTGCAGCGTCACCTTCACCGGGGTGGTGACGTCGGCCTTGGTCAGCAGGGTCTTGGCCTTGCTGACGTTGGCTTCGCCGTACTTGTTGAAGAACGAGTTGGAGTGGCCGGTGACCGAGGCCGGGACGAGCGAGAAGAGCGGCTCGGCCTGCGAGCCGTAGACGTTGTTGACCAGCTCGCCGCGGTTGACGACCTGCGCCATGGCCTGGCGGACCGCCTTCTCCTTCACGGACGGGGCCGTGGTGTTGAAGGCGAGGTAGCGGATCTCCAGGCCGGCCAGCTCGACGATGTCGACGCTGTCGTCGGCGGAGGAGTCGGAGAGCTTCTCGATCTGCTCGGGCGACATGGTGCGGGTCATCACGTCGATGTCGCCCTTTTCGATGGCGGTGCCCATCTCGTCGGCGTCCGCGTACGAGACCATCTCGACCTTGTCGTTCTTCACATCGAGAGCACCCTGGTAGTTGGGGTTCTTGGTGAAGACGGCCCTGGTCAGCTCGTCGCCGTCAGTCTTGGCCTCGAGGGTGTACGGGCCGGAGCCGTCGACGGAGAAGCCGTCGCGCAGCTTGCCCTTCTCGTAGTCGTCGGGGTTGACGATGCCGGCGACCGGGGTCGACAGCTTGAACGGGAAGGTGGCGTCGGCGGTGTTGAGATGGAAGATGACTTCGTTGTCACCCTTGGTCTCGACGGTGTCGACCGTCGAGAGGAGGGCGAACACGCCGGAGTCGGCCTTGAGGGCGAGGGCCCGGTCGATGGAGAACTTGACGTCCTCGGCGGTCACGGCGTCGCCGTTGGCGAACTTCAGGTCCTTGCGGAGCTTGCAGGCGAAGCGCTCGTTGCCCGTGTCGGTGAAGCCGCAGCTCTCGGCCGCCTCGGGGACGGGGTCGCCCTCCCCCTTGGGCTGGATCATCAGGGTCTGCACGGTCTGGCGCAGGACGTTCCAGCTGCCGACGTCGTAGGCGTAGGCCGGGTCGAAGGGCGCCGGGGCGTCCTTGGTGGCGGTGAACCGGTCGGTGGTGCCCACGACGATGGCGTCGCCGCTGCCGCTGCCGCTGTCGGACCCGCCACAGGCGGCGAGCACGGGCGCGAGCAGACCTGCCACGGCCGGCAGCACCAAAGTCTTGCGGTTCATGCTCGAGTTTCTCCAGAGCTGTCAGGTCCGTGTACCCGGCATGCAGGGGTGTCGCGGCGGATCACGGGGGTAAGGGCGATGTTCTCGCGACGAGATTAGTCCGCACCTGCACCAGGGTTCGCAGCCACCGGAGTTGAAAGGCCATCACGCAGCGAAACCGGGCGTGGACACACCGAAAACCCGACAGTGGAATGATTCGTGCACGGTCCCATGAATCGGGACACAAGGACCCGCCCGCACCCCCCGAACGGGGGTGAACGGCACATCTGGGCGCCTGTGTCGAGACCGTTCAGCGTGGCGAAGTTCACATGTGCGTCAGGGTGCGCGCGGAGCGGAATTCGGCCGTCTGCGTCGGCCTGAATTCCCCGCGCGGGCACGCGCCGAATTCCCTCGCTATCGGTGGTGCACGCTGGGTGAACGGCTCCGGCATTTCTGTCATCGGAAGATCACGGAGATGATGGAGATCACGATGACCGCGGATCACGGAGATCACGCTTGATCTCCGTGACGATCATCCGAGCGGCATCAGGGCACGCAGGAACGTCAGGTCGACCTGTTCCAGGGAGGGAACGACGGTCCGCCGGGGCGCCGGGGCGATGGGCGCGACGGACGGCACGGCGACGACCTGGCAGCCCGCCGCCTCGGCCGAGGCGACCCCGGTCGCGGTGTCCTCGACGACGGCGCATCTGGCCGGATCCGCACCCAGGCCGGCGGCGGCGAACAGATAGGGGTCGGGGTGCGGCTTGGTTCGCGACACCTCGTCGCCGGCCACCGTCAGCGCGAAGTGCCGGGGGCCCAGCGAGGTGAGGACGCGGTCGATGATGCGGCGGTGCGAGGCGGAGACGAGGGCCGTCGGGATCCGGCGCGCCGCCAGCTCGGCCAGCAGCCGGGCGGCTCCCGGCATCAGCGGCAGGCCGTGTCCGATGCGCTCCTCGAAGCCCTGGTTGAGCAGGACGCTGAGTTCGGCGAGGGTGATGTCGGCGCCGGTCGCCTCGATCAGGAACCCGGCGCTGCGGCTCATCGGGCCGCCGACCACGACATGGCGCCAGGAGTCGTCGAGGGTGTGGCCGAGCCGGGCGAAGACCTCGGCCTCGACGTCCCACCAGAAGCCCTCGGTGTCCACCAGGGTGCCGTCCATGTCGAGGAGCACTGCCTGCAGGGCCGAGCCTTCGGCCGTCCGGGTTCCTAGTGCGGGGACCGTGCTGGTCATCCACGTACCTCCTTGAGGGACGAGCAGGCCGGTTCCCGAGAGGGAACCGGCCTTCAGTGGACCGACCAGTGTACGACTTGTCCGATCAGTGTGCCGAACGCGGCGCGGCGCGGCGTGTGCGGCGCCTCACCGTGCGTTGAAGTACTTCGCCTCCGGGTGGTGGATCACGATGGCGTCCGTGGACTGCTCGGGGTGCAGCTGGAACTCCTCGGAGAGGTGGACGCCGATCCGCTCGGGCCGCAGCAGCTCGGCGATCTTGGCGCGGTCCTCCAGGTTGGGGCAGGCGCCGTAGCCGAGGGAGAAGCGGGCGCCGCGGTACTTCAGGGCGAACATCTCCTCGACGTCGGCGGGGTCCTCGCCGGCGTATCCCAGCTCCGAGCGCACCCGGCCGTGCCAGTACTCGGCGAGGGCCTCCGCCAGCTGGACCGACAGCCCGTGCAGTTCGAGGTAGTCGCGGTAGGCGTTGGCCTCGAAGAGCTTGGCGGTCTCCTCGCCGATGCGGGAGCCGACGGTGACGACCTGGAGGCCGACCACGTCGGTCTCCCCCGACTCCTCGGGGCGGAAGAAGTCGGCCAGGCACAGGCGGCGGCCGCGGCGCTGGCGGGGGAAGGTGAAGCGGGTCCGCTCGTTGCCCTGCTCGTCGAGGATGATCAGGTCGTCGTCCTTGGACACACAGGGGAAGTAGCCGTAGACGACGGCGGCTTCCAGCAGGTTGTCGGTCTGGAGCTTGTCCAGCAGCCCGCGCAGCCGGGGCCGGCCCTCCGTCTCGACGAGCTCCTCGTACGTGGGGCCGTCGCCGGTGCGGGCCTGCTTGAGGCCCCACTGGCCCTTGAAGAGGGCGCCCTCGTCCAGCCAGGAGGCGTACTCCTTGAGCTGGATGCCCTTGATGACGCGGGTCTCCCAGAACGGCGGCTCGGGGACGGGGTTGTCGGTGGCGACGTCGGAGCGGACGTGGCCCTCCTCCGGGTGTTCCTCGGCCTCGACGGCGCCGGCGCTCGCGCGGACCCGGCGCTGCTTCAGTTCGGGCAGCGCCGCGCCGGGCACGCCCCGCTTGACGCCGATGAGGGCGTCCATCAGGCGCAGGCCCTCGAAGGCGTCGCGGGCGTAGCGGACCTCGCCCTCGTAGACCTCGTGCAGGTCCTGTTCGACGTAGGCGCGGGTCAGGGCGGCGCCGCCGAGGATGACCGGGTAGTCGGCCGCCAGGCCGCGCTGGTTCAGCTCCTGGAGGTTCTCCTTCATGATCACCGTTGACTTGACCAGGAGACCGGACATGCCGATGACGTCGGCGCGGTGCTCCTCGGCGGCCTCGAGGATCGCGGAGACGGGCTGCTTGATGCCGAGGTTGACGACGTTGTAGCCGTTGTTGGTCAGGATGATGTCGACGAGGTTCTTGCCGATGTCGTGGACGTCGCCGCGGACGGTGGCCAGCACGATGGTGCCCTTGCCCTCCTCGCCCTCGACCTTCTCCATGTGGGGTTCGAGGTAGGCGACCGCGGTCTTCATGACCTCGGCGGACTGCAGGACGAACGGCAGCTGCATCTGGCCGGAGCCGAACAGTTCGCCGACCACCTTCATGCCGTCCAGGAGGGTCTCGTTGACGATCTCCAGGGCGGAACGGACCTGGAGGGCGGCGTCGAGGTCGGCCTCCAGGCCGTTCTTCTCACCGTCGATGATGCGGCGCTTGAGGCGCTCGTCCAGGGGCAGGGCGGCCAGTTCCTCGGCGCGTCCGGCCTTGAGGGACTTGGTGGTGGCACCCTCGAACAGGGCCATGAGCTTCTGCAGGGGGTCGTAGCCCTCGCCGCGGCGGTCGTAGATGAGGTCGAGGGCCGTGCCTACCTCTTCCTCGGTGAAGCGGGCGATCGGCAGGATCTTCGACGCGTGCACGATCGCGGAGTCCAGGCCCGCCTTGACGCATTCGTCGAGGAAGACGGAGTTGAGCAGGACGCGGGCGGCCGGGTTGAGACCGAAGGAGATGTTCGACAGGCCCAGCGTGGTCTGGACGTCGGGGTGGCGCCGCTTCAGCTCGCGGATCGCCTCGATGGTGGCGATGCCGTCCTTGCGGGACTCCTCCTGACCGGTACAGATGGTGAAGGTCAGGGTGTCGATGAGGATGTCCGACTCGTGGATGCCCCAGTTGCCGGTGAGGTCGGTGATCAGCCGCTCGGCGATCGCGACCTTGTGCTCCGGGGTACGGGCCTGGCCCTCCTCGTCGATGGTGAGGGCGATGAGCGCGGCGCCGTGCTCCTGGGCCAGCCGGGTGACCTTGGCGAAGCGGGACTCGGGGCCGTCGCCGTCCTCGTAGTTGACGGAGTTGATGACCGCGCGGCCGCCGAGCTTCTCCAGGCCGGCCCGCAGGACGTCGACCTCGGTGGAGTCCAGGACGATGGGCAGGGTGGAGGCGGTGGCGAAGCGGCCGGCGAGTTCCTCCATGTCGGCGACGCCGTCGCGGCCGACGTAGTCCACGCACAGGTCGAGCATGTGGGCGCCTTCGCGGATCTGCTCGCGGGCGATCTCCACGCAGTCGTCCCAGCGGCCCTGGAGCATGGCCTCGCGGAACTTCTTCGAGCCGTTGGCGTTGGTGCGCTCGCCGATCGCCATGTACGCGGTGTCCTGGCGGAACGGGACGTTCTGGTAGAGCGAGGCGGCGCCCGCCTCGGGGCGCGGGTCGCGCGCGGCGGGGGCGAGGCCGCGGACTCGCTCGACGACCTGGCGCAGGTGCTCGGGGGTGGTGCCGCAGCAGCCGCCGATCAGGGACAGTCCGTAGTCGCGGACGAAGTTCTCCTGGGCGTCCGCCAGCTCGGGGGCCGTCAGCGGGTAGCTGGCGCCGTCCTTGCCGAGGACCGGCAGTCCCGCGTTCGGCATGCAGGCCAGCGGGATGCGGGAGTTGCGCGCCAGGTAGCGCAGGTGCTCGCTCATCTCGGCGGGGCCGGTGGCGCAGTTCATGCCGATCATGTCGATGCCGAGCGGCTCCAGGGCCGTCAGGGCGGCGCCGATCTCGGAGCCGAGCAGCATGGTGCCGGTGGTCTCGACCGTCACGGAGACGATCAGCGGCAGGTCCAGGCCGGCGTTGCGGCGGGCGCGCTGGGCGCCGAGCACGGCGGCCTTGGTCTGGAGGAGGTCCTGGGTGGTCTCGACGATCAGCGCGTCGGCGCCGCCGGCGATGAGACCCTCGGCGTTCTCCTGGTAGGCGTCGCGCAGGGTGGTGTAGGCGACGTGTCCGAGGGTGGGCAGTTTGGTGCCGGGGCCGATCGAGCCGAGCACCCAGCGGGTGCGGCCGTCACGTGCCGCGAAGGAGTCCGCCGTCTCGCGGGCGATGCGAGCGCCCGCCTCGGACAGTTCGTGGACCCGCTCCGGGATGTCGTACTCGGCCATGGCGGCGAAGTTCGCGCCGAAGGTGTTGGTCTCCACGCAGTCCACGCCGACGGCGAAGTACTCCTCGTGCACCGAGCGCACGATGTCGGGCCGGGTGACGTTGAGGATCTCGTTGCAGCCCTCGAGGTTCTGGAAGTCCTCGAGCGTGGGGTCCTGGGCCTGGAGCATCGTGCCCATCGCTCCGTCGGCCACCACCACTCGGGTGGCGAGTGCCTGACGGAGCTCGGACACACGGGTCCGGCTGTCGGCGGAAGGGGTCGGCGGCACAGAGGCCATGAAAGGGCTCCCTCGGGTGCGACGGCTGTCGGCTTCACGGCGCCCTCCGGTCGCTCCCGGACCGTCCCGGGGGATCGGTCATGGAGCTTCCCGTGGAGGGCGCTCGCCGCCAGGGTAGCCGGGACCGGGGGCTTATGGTCAGGGCGTCCACGGGACGGACCCGGAAGTCTGTGTGTCGCCCATGGGGGCCAAGTGGTGTGACGCGTATCGACCGACCATTGGCGGGAGGTCGGCATGGACCGGTAGTGTTCGACAATGCCGAACGACGGCAGCATTGGCTGCGCGTGGACGGCCGAGGGGACGGAGGCAGAACGGCGATGGCACGGAACATCCAGTCGCTCGAACGGGCGGCCGCGATGCTGCGACTGCTCGCGGGCGGCGAGCGGCGGCTGGGCCTCTCGGACATCGCCTCGGCCCTGGGCCTGGCCAAGGGCACGGCCCACGGCATTCTGCGCACCCTGCAGCAGGAGGGCTTCGTCGAACAGGACGAGGCCTCCGGCCGCTACCAGCTGGGCGCCGAGCTGCTACGCCTGGGCACCACGTATCTGGACGTGCACGAGCTGCGCGCGCGTGCCCTGGTGTGGACGGACGACCTGGCCCGCTCCAGCGGCGAGAGCGTCCACCTGGGCGTGCTGCACCAGCAGGGCGTCCTGATCGTGCACCACGTGTTCCGGCCCGACGACAGCCGGCAGGTCCTGGAGATCGGGGCCATGCAGCCGCTGCACTCGACGGCCCTGGGCAAGGTGCTGTCGGCGTACGACCCGGTCGCGCACAGCGAGGCCATGGAGGCCGACCGCAAGCCCTTCACCGAACGCACGGTGTGTGAGCTGGAGGAATTCGAGCAGCTCCTCGACCTCACGCGTGCGCGGGGGTACGCGGCGGACGTCGAGGAGACCTGGGAGGGCGTCTCCTCCGTCGCCGCGCCCATTCACGACCGGCGGCGCATGCCGGTGGGCGCCGTCGGTATCACCGGTGCGGTGGAGCGCCTGTGCCGGGACGGCGAGGTGCGCCCCGAGCTGATCGCCGCCGTACGCGACTGTGCCCGTGCGGTGTCGCGCGACCTGGGCGCCGGGCGGTTCTGAGACCTGCGCGCAGACACACCGGGGCGCCGCGACGACGCTCCGGCTTTCGGCATGCCCGCCGCCTCCCCTGCGCACGCCCGCCACGGCCCGTCGGCACGCCTTCGCCGTCCCGGCACCCCCACCGCTTCCCCTCGGCACGCCCTGCTCCCGCCCCTCGGCAGAAGCGCTCCGGTACTCACCGCCGTGGCCGTCGCGGCCCTCGCCGCCCTCGCCGCCGCGACCACCGCGCCACTCACCGCCGTGGCCGTCGCGGGTCTCGCCGCCGCGTGGCCGTGCCGGCCCTCGCCGCGCCCTGACGTGGACATACGCGTTTCCGTGCGCAAGCGCGCGAGCACGGGGATCGGCCCGCCCGGATCGATCTGCGGCAGCGATCAATAACGATCGTGCTTTCGATAACAGGACTCTTGACGCACCCGCGACGCCGGAGCAAGACTCCCGTCCATCGGTCGGCATTGTCGAACACCTACCGGCAATACGCGCTAGAGTGTGACAACGCCAAGGGCCGGCATCGCTCTCATCCGAGAGCAGCTCGAACTCCCGGAGGGACCCGGGGTTCGGTCCCCTGGACGAAGGACAAAGGAGTCGCGGGTGTCCAGCTCCGACATCTTCATCGGCGAGACCATCGGTACCGCCATACTCATCCTGCTCGGCGGCGGTGTGTGCGCCGCCGTCACGCTGAAGGCCTCCAAGGCCCGTAACGCCGGCTGGCTCGCCATCACCTTCGGGTGGGGCTTCGCCGTGCTGACGGCGGTCTACACCTCGGCGCCCCTGTCGGGTGCCCATCTGAACCCGGCCGTGACCCTCGCCCTCGCGATCAAGGACGGCGACTGGAAGAACGTCCCGGTGTACTGGGCCGGTCAGATGATCGGTGCCGCCATCGGCGCGGCCCTGGTGTGGGTCACCTACTACGGCCAGTTCCAGGCGCACCTCACCGACAGGGAGATCGTCGGCGGTCCGGGTGCGCAGGACACGACCGCCAAGGCCGTGGAGGCCCAGGAGAAGGGGGCCGGCCCGGTGCTCGGCATCTTCTCCACCGGCCCGGAGATCCGCAACGCGGTGCAGAACCTCGCCACGGAGATCATCGGCACCGTCGTGCTGGTGCTCGCCATCCTCACGCAGGGCCTCAACGACAAGGGCAACGGCCTCGGCACCATGGGCGCGCTGATCACCGCGCTGGTGGTCGTCTCGATCGGCCTGTCCCTCGGCGGCCCGACGGGCTACGCGATCAACCCGGCCCGTGACCTCGGTCCGCGCATCGTGCACGCCCTGCTGCCCCTGCCCAACAAGGGTGGCTCCGACTGGAGCTATGCCTGGGTCCCGGTGGTCGGTCCGCTGATCGGCGGAGCGATAGCGGCAGGCATCTACAACGTGGCGTTCGCCTAGGAACATGAGTTCAGGAACATGAGCTTCACGTTGCACACCGAGCACGCGCCGTACGTACCGCTCTTCAACCACGGAATCTCCGGGAGCACACTGTGACCGACGCCCACACCGCCGGCCCGTTCATCGCCGCGATCGACCAGGGCACCACCTCCTCGCGCTGCATCGTCTTCGACCGCGACGGCCGGATCGTCTCCGTCGACCAGAAGGAGCACGAGCAGATCTTCCCGAAGCCGGGCTGGGTCGAGCACGACGCGACCGAGATCTGGACCAACGTCGAGGAGGTCGTCGCCTCCGCCATCGCCAAGGCGGACATCACCCGCGACGACATCAAGGCCATCGGCATCACCAACCAGCGCGAGACCACCGTCCTGTGGGACAGGAACACCGGTGAGCCCGTCCACAACGCCATCGTCTGGCAGGACACCCGTACCGACGCCCTCTGCCGCGACCTGGGCCGCAACGTCGGCCAGGACCGCTTCCGCCGTGAGACGGGCCTGCCGCTGGCCTCGTACTTCGCCGGCCCGAAGGCCCGCTGGCTGCTCGACAACGTCGAGGGTCTGCGCGAGCGCGCCGAGGCCGGGGACATCCTGTTCGGCACCATGGACAGCTGGGTCATCTGGAACCTGACCGGCGGTGTCAACGGCGGACGGCACGTCACCGACGTCACCAACGCCTCGCGCACCATGCTGATGAACCTGCACACCCTGGAGTGGGACCCGAAGATCGCCGAGTCCATCGGCGTTCCGCTGGCGATGCTCCCGGAGATCCGCTCCTCCGCCGAGGTCTACGGCGAGATCACCGGCGGCAAGCTGGGCGACCTGCTCGGCGGCATCCCGGTCGCCTCCGCGCTCGGCGACCAGCAGGCGGCCCTGTTCGGCCAGACCTGTTTCGCGGAGGGCGAGGCCAAGTCGACGTACGGCACCGGCACGTTCATGCTGATGAACACCGGCGACAAGATCATCAACTCGTACTCCGGGCTGCTGACCACCGTCGGCTACCGCATCGGCGAGAACAAGCCGGTCTACGCCCTCGAGGGTTCCATCGCCGTCACCGGCTCGCTGGTGCAGTGGATGCGCGACCAGATGGGGCTGATCTCCACCGCCGCCGAGATCGAGACGCTCGCGCTGTCGGTCGAGGACAACGGCGGCGCGTACTTCGTGCCGGCCTTCTCCGGACTGTTCGCCCCCTACTGGCGTCCGGACGCCCGCGGTGTCATCGCCGGCCTCACCCGGTACGTCACCAAGGCGCACCTCGCGCGCGCCGTCCTGGAGGCGACCGCCTGGCAGACCCGCGAGATCAGCGACGCCATGACCAAGGACTCCGGCGTCGAGCTGGCGGCCCTCAAGGTCGACGGCGGCATGACCTCCAACAACCTGCTGATGCAGACCCTCTCGGACTTCCTGGACGCGCCGGTCGTGCGTCCGATGGTCGCCGAGACGACCTGCCTCGGTGCCGCCTACGCCGCCGGCCTCGCCGTCGGCTTCTGGACCAGCACCGACGACCTGCGCGCCAACTGGCGGCGGGCCGCCGAGTGGACCCCCCGCATGGACGCGGACACCCGCGACCGTGAGTACAAGAGCTGGCTCAAGGCCGTCGAGCGGACCATGGGCTGGATCGCCGACGAAGACTGACGAGGAGTAAGAACCGCAATGACCACCGAGTCCACCCTGCAGTCCGTGCCTGCCCTCGGCACGCACCCGGCCTACGGCTCGAACCCGAGCCGTGCCGAGACCCGGGAGCAGCTCGCCAAGGCGTCGTACGACCTCCTCGTGATCGGCGGCGGCATCCTGGGCATCTCCACCGCCTGGCATGCCGCGCAGTCCGGCCTCAGGGTGGCAGTGGTCGACGCCGGCGACTTCGCCGGCGCCACCTCCTCCGCCTCCTCCAAGCTGCTCCACGGCGGTCTGCGCTACCTGCAGACCGGCGCGGTGAAGCTGGTGGCGGAGAACCACTTCGAGCGCCGTGCGGTGTCCCGCCAGGTGGCCCCCCACCTGGCGAACCCGCTCACCTTCTACCTCCCCGTGTACAAGGGCGGGCCGCACGGCGCGGCGAAGCTCGGGGCGGGCGTCTTCGCCTACTCCGCGCTGTCGGCCTTCGGTGACGGCGTGGGACACCTGCTGTCGCCGGGCAAGGCCCAGCGCGACGTGCCCGAGCTGCGCACCGAGAACCTCAAGGCCGTCGCCGTGTACGGCGACGACCAGATGAACGACGCCCGGATGGCGCTGATGACGGTCCGCGCGGCCGTCGAGGCGGGCGCCGTGGTGCTCAACCACGCCGAGGTGACCGGGCTGCGCTTCACCAAGGGCCGGGTGACGGGCGCCGAGCTGCGCGACCGTCTCTCCGGTGACGAGTTCGGCGTCAGCGCCCGGCTCGTGCTCAACGCGACCGGGCCGTGGGTGGACCACCTGCGCCGGATGGAGGACCCGAATGCCGCACCGTCGATCCGGCTGTCGAAGGGCGCGCATCTGGTCCTGAAGCGGACGTCTGCGTGGAAGGCGGCGCTGGCGACCCCGATCGACAAGTACCGGATCACCTTCGCCCTCCCCTGGGAGGACATGCTTCTGCTCGGCACGACCGACGAGGTCTACGAGGGCGACCCCGCGGACGTCTCGGTCACCGAGAAGGACACGGCGCAGATACTCGACGAGGCCGCGTTCTCCATCCGTGACCAGCAGCTCGACCGTGATCTGATCACGTACGCGTTCGCCGGTCTGCGGGTGCTGCCGGGCGGTCCCGGCGACACGGCCAAGGCGAAGCGGGAGACGGTGGTGACCGAGGGCAAGGGCGGGATGCTGTCGGTCGCGGGCGGCAAGTGGACGACGTTCCGGCACATCGGGCGGACGGTCATGCAGAAGCTGGAGGCGCTGCCGGGCCACCCGCTCGGTGACGACTTCGAGCCGGTCTCCTCGCTGCCTAAGAGGATGCCGCTGCCGGGTGTCGCCAACCCGCGCGCGGTCGCCCACCGGCTGCTCGTCGACAATCCGGCTCCGGGGCCGCGCATGGCCGCCGACACCGCCAGGCACCTGGCCACGCACTACGGTTCGCTGGCCTTCGACATCGCCCGCCTGGCGAACGAGAACCCGGAACTGAGCGAGCGCGTCCACCCCGACGCTCCGGAGATCTGGGCGCAGGTCGTCTACGCCCGCGACCACGAGTGGGCCGAGACGCAGGACGACGTCCTGCGCCGCCGTACCACCCTGACGATCCGCGGCCTGGCCACGGACGAGGTCCGCGCGAAGGTGCAGGACCTGCTCGACAAGAAGTAGCCGGTAGGGCGCTACGACGCGAAGGGGACGGCTCCTCGGGGAGGGGCCGTCCCGTTCGCGTGCGTGCCGCGCCGCATCATCGGCCGATCACCTCGGTGTCCGAACACCTCGCCGGTGGCCCGGAGTTCCCGCCCGGGAGCGGACGTCGAGGTCGGGCCTTCGAGTGGCTTCCGGCGAGGGGTGTCCGGGGGTGGTGAACGGGGCAGTGATCCGTTCACCGGGCCCGTGCAAGGGGGCTGCGGGCGCCCCCGCCGGACGCCGTAAGGTTGGGTGGTCAGGCGAGGGCACGTCGGAAGGAGGCGCTGGGTGATCGAGCTCGAGGGGGTTCCCGAGCTGATCGACCCGGTCATGGTGGCCGCGTTCGAGGGCTGGAACGATGCCGGCGACGCCGCCTCCACCGCGGTCGCGCATCTGGAACGGGAGTGGAAGGGCGAGGTGTTCGCGGCGCTGGACGCCGAGGACTACTACGACTTCCAGGTGAACCGGCCCACCGTGTGGATCGATGCCGGAGTGCGAAAGATCACGTGGCCGACGACAAGGTTGTCGGTGGTGCGGGTCGGCGGCGAGAAGCCCCGCGACCTCGTGCTCGTGCGGGGCATCGAACCGTCCATGCGCTGGCGCTCGTTCTGCAACGAGCTGCTCGGCTTCGCGCACGAGTTGGGCGTGGAGCTGGTCGTCATCCTCGGCGCCCTGCTCGGCGACACCCCGCACACCCGTCCGGTTCCGATCAGCGGCACGACGTCCGACGCGGACCTGGCCCAGCGGATGGACCTGGAGGAGACCAAGTACGAGGGCCCCACGGGCATCGTCGGCGTCCTCCAGGAGGCGTGCACGCACGCGGGCGTGCCGGCGGTCAGCCTGTGGGCGGCCGTACCGCACTACGTGTCGCAGCCGCCCAACCCGAAGGCGACGCTGGCTCTCCTGAACCGGCTGGAGGACCTGATCGACGTGCGCATCCCGCTGGGCGAGTTGCCCGAGGACGCGCGTGCCTGGCAGGTCGGCGTGGACCAACTGGCCGCGGAGGACAGTGAGGTCGCGGAGTACGTCCAGACGCTGGAGGAGGCCCGCGACACCGCGGAGCTGCCGGAGGCCTCGGGTGAGGCGATCGCCCGGGAGTTCGAGCGCTATCTGCGGCGCCGGGACGGCGGCGGACCGCCCGGCCCCGGCGAGCGGACGCGGCCCCCGAAGCCGCCGAAGCCGACCGGGGAGAGTGCCGGCGAGAGTGCCGAGGACGACGATTCGCCGGAGGAGTAGGACCGGCGGACGCACGGACGGGGCGCCCCCTCACCAGGAGGAGGCGCCCCGTCCGTGCGTCCGCCGACGGGTTACAGGGCGACGCCCAGCAGTGCGTCCACCGCCCGGGACACCACACCGGGCGCCCCGATGTCCGTGCCGCCCCGCTCCTCCTGGAGCGCGGCCCAGCGGTCGACGGCGGCCAGCGCGGCCGGGGCGTCCAGGTCGTTCGTCAGGGCCGCGCGGATCTCTTCCACGAGGGCCTCGGCGGGTGGGCCGTCGGGCCGGGAGACAGCCGCGCGCCAGCGCCCGAGCCGGTCCACGGCGTCCGGGAGCACCTGGTCGGTCCACTCCCAGTCGGCCCGGTAGTGGTGGGCGAGAAGGGTGAGCCGGATCGCGGCGG
The DNA here is from genome assembly GCF_033794725.1 of Streptomyces sp. ID05-39B. Taxonomy (NCBI): domain Bacteria; kingdom Bacillati; phylum Actinomycetota; class Actinomycetes; order Kitasatosporales; family Streptomycetaceae; genus Streptomyces; species Streptomyces sp. ID05-39B. The sequence continues at coordinate 17,745 of NZ_JARGEF010000016.1, forward strand.
GGTCGACGCCGTCCCGGCGCAGCCGGGAGACGAAGACGAGGTTGCCCTTGGACTTGGACATCTTCTCGCCGTCCAGCGCGACCATGCCGGCGTGGACGTACGCCTTGGCCATGGGGAACTCGCCGGTGAGCACCTGTGCGTGGGAGGCGCCCATCTCGTGGTGCGGGAAGGCGAGGTCGGAGCCGCCGCCCTGCACGTCGAAGCCCATGCCGAGGTGGTCCAGGGCGATGGCGACGCACTCGATGTGCCAGCCCGGCCTGCCGCGGCCCAGCGAGCCGCCGTCCCAGCTGGGTTCGCCCTCGCGGGCCGCCATCCACAGCATCGGGTCGAGCGGGTTCTTCTTGCCCGGCCGGTCCGGGTCACCGCCGCGTTCCTCGGACAGCAGCCGCATCGCGGCGGCGTCCAGGCCGGAGACCTTGCCGAAGTTCGGGTCGGACCCGACGGAGAAGTAGACGTCCCCGTCGAGTTCGTAAGCGGCGCCGAGTTCACGCAGCCGCTCGACGAGCGGGACGATGCCGGGTATGGCCTCGACGGCGCCTATGTAGTGCCGCGGCGGCAGCATCCGCAGGGCCGTCATGTCCTCGCGGAAGAGGGCCGTCTCCTTCTCGGCGAGCGCGACCCAGTCGAGGCCGTCCCGCTGCGCGCGTTCCAGAAGCGGATCGTCCACGTCGGTCACGTTCTGGACATAGTGAACCTGCCGCTTGGTGTCGAGCCACACGCGCTGAACCAGGTCGAACGCGTTGTAGGTCGCCGCGTGACCCATGTGGGTCGCGTCGTACGGCGTGATGCCGCAGACGTAGATACGGGCGACAGGACCGGGGTCGAGGGTGACGAGGCCGCCGGTCGCGGTGTCGTGGATCCTCAGGTCGCGGCCCTGACCAGGCAGGGCGGGGACCTCGGAAGCGGGCCAGGCATGCATGTCATGAGCCTAACCGGAGGGGTCTGCCGGATACGAACCGGAGCGGGCCGGATGACTGGGAAGGCACTCTTGCGCGGTTCCGGCCCGTGTGCTGCGGTGGCCGCCTGATGGGGAGCGCGGGACGACTAGACCGGTGGCCAGGGGATGGCCGGCCAGTCCCCGCCGGGCTCCGGGTGCCTGCCGGACTCCAGAAGCGCGCCGACCCGCGCGCGGGTGGCGTCGATCTCCGCCGGGGTGATGAGGGCGGCCAGGGTGGCGGTCAGGGTCCCGTCCATCTCCAGGGCGCCCTGGAGGCCCTTGAGCACCTCCACGGCCTCCCCGGTCAGGGGTTCCCCCGCCCAGCCCCACAGGAGCGTGCGGAGCTTGTCCTCGGCGTTGAAGGTGACGCCGTGGTCGATGCCGTACAGCCGCCCGTCGGCGGTGGGCAGCAGATGGCCGCCCTTGCGGTCGGCGTTGTTGATGACCGCGTCGAGGACGGCGAGCCGGCGCAGCCGCTCGTCGTCGGCGTGCACCAGCAGCGCGGTCCGGCCCTCACCGGCCTCGGCGAGACCGATCGCCTTCCAGCCCGGTCCGGGCTCCTCGGCGTCGAGCAGGGCGAGCAGCTCGGCCTCCGGGGACACCTCGATCCACAGCTGGCACATGCCCTCGCCGTACGGCCCGTCGCGCAGGACGGTGGGCGGGACCAGTCCCCAGCCGGTCGCCTCGCTGACCTCGTACGCGGCGACCTCGCGCTGGGCGAGGGTGCCGTCGGGGAAGTCCCACAGGGGTCTCTCCCCGGCGACCGGTTTGTAGACGCACGCGGCCTCGCGGCCCTCGTGCGCGACGGTGCAGTACAGGGCCGCGTTGGACGCCTCCGTGATGCGGCCGCGCACGGTCAGCTCGCCCCGCGCGAGCAGGACGGCGTCGGCCTTGCCGGTGGTCGTCACGCCCCGCGGCGGTATCCGTTCTGGCGCGGACATACGTGTCCTTCCGGGTCGAGCGGCAGACTGCACAGCGGGCAAGGCGGCCGGCCGGCGTTGACGACGTCGAGGGCCCGCTTGGCGAAGGCCCGTGCCTGCGCGCCGGTGAGCCGGACCCGCAGCATCGGGGGCCCGTTCTCCTCGTCCTGGAGGAGCCGTTCCTCGGCCTCGGCGAGGTCCTCGTCGGTGTCGGCCTCGAGTTCCACGAGTGCCTGCGCCTCGACGATCATGCGCTGTTCCTCGCCGTCCCAGGCGAGGGCCATCGTGCCGACCCGGAACTCCTCCTCGACCGGGGTGTCGAGTGGGGCGGAGTCGGCGACTTCGGTGGGCGTGACGGCGGGCACCGCGGCACTTCCGCCGCTACGGCGTACGACCTCGTCCAGCAGCTCGTCCATGCGCTCGGCGAGCGCGGCGACCTGGGTCTTCTCCAGGGCCACGCTGGTCACCCGGGAGCCGGCCGTGGCCTGGAGGAAGAAGGTACGGCGTCCGGGCAGTCCGACCGTACCGGCCACGAAGCGGTCCGGGGGGTCGTAGAGGAACACCTGACGGGACACGTCCTGTCTCCATGGGGATCGTGGGTACGAAAACGTCCATGCGTGAACGCGCGTGTGGACCGCTTCACCCTACTGCGGCCGACGATCACGGTGCGCCCGCGTCGCCCCCGACCGTGGCGTCCTGCTCCGGCGGCGCCTCGCGCGGCATGAGGGAGGCGAAGTCGCCGGTGTCGCCGAGGCGGACGAGGAAGGGGCGCAGGCGGGTGTAGCGGATCACCGTGACGGAACAGGGTTCGACGGAGATGCGCTGGAAGAGGTCGAGGTGCAGCCCGAGGGCGTCCGCGACGAGCGACTTGATGATGTCGCCGTGGGAGCACATGAGGTAGGCGGCGTCGGGGCCGTGGTCGCGCTCCACGCGCGCGTTCCACTCGCGCACCGCCTCGGCGGCGCGGGTCTGCATGGCCCGCATGGACTCGCCGCCGGGGAAGGCGGCGGCGGAGGGGTGCGACTGGACGACCTCCATCAGCGGGTCGTCGGTCAGCTCGGCGAGCTTGCGGCCGGACCAGTCGCCGTAGTGGGCCTCCCCGATCCGCTCGTCGGAGTGGACGGGCAGGTCGGGGCGGGCGGCCAGGAGCGGCCGGATCGTCTCCTGGCAGCGCTGCAGCGGGCTGGCGACGACCTCGGTGATCGGCACGCCCTCCAGCCGTGCGGGCAGCGCGGCGGCCTGCGCGGCGCCGCGCTCGTCGAGGGCGACGCCGGGTGTCCAGCCGGCGAGCACTCCGGAGGTGTTGGCGGTGGACCGTCCGTGCCGGACCAGGATCAGCGTGGGCATGCCGACCAGGGTAGGGGTACTCCTGGGGGCACGGGGAACGGCGGAAGGGAATGCGCTACGTGATCGTCGACTGCGCCATCTATCGCGACGGGCGCCGGACGGAGGGTCCGCAGGACTTCTCCGAGGCGCTGGACGACGTGCGTACCGAGGGCGGCTTCGTCTGGATCGGGCTGCACGAGCCCTCCGAGAAGGAGTTCACCCACGTCACGCGGGAGTTCGCCCTGCACCCGCTGGCGGTGGAGGACTCCCTGAAGGCCCACCAGCGGCCCAAGCTCGAGGTGTACGACGACTCACTGTTCCTGGTGCTGAAACCGGTCGTGTACGAGCCGGAGAGCGATGTGGTGTCCTCCGGCGAGGTCATGGTCTTCCTCGGCGACTCCTTCGTGCTGACCGTGCGGCACGGCGAGGGTTCGCCGCTGGCGGCCGTACGGCAGCGGCTGGAGCACGAGCCGGAGATGCTCGCGAAAGGGCCCACAGCGGTCGTCTACGCGATCGCCGACGCGACCGTCGATCACTATCTGGACGTGGCGGCGGAGCTGCAGACCGACCTGGAGGAGCTGGAGGCGGAGGTGTTCTCGCCGGACGGCGGCGGTTCGCGGAACACGGCGTCCCGGATCTACACGTTCAAGCGGCAGATCCTGGAGTTCCGCCGGGCGACCGTTCCGCTGGCGCCTCCGGTGTCCCGGCTGGCCGGCTCCGGTGTGGCCGGGACGGGCCTGCCGTTCGTGAACGACGACGCGCGGCCCTTCTTCCGTGACGTCGGCGACCATCTCGCGCGCGTGAACGAGTCCGTGGAGGGCCTGGACCGGCTTGTCTCGGACGTCCTGTCGGCCCATCTGGCGCAGATGAGCGTCCGGCAGAACGACGACATGCGGAAGATCTCCGCGTGGGCGGCCATGGCCGCGGTCCCCACGATGATCGCGGGGATCTACGGCATGAACTTCGAGCACATGCCGGAACTGCACTGGACGTGGTCGTACCCGGCCGTGATCGCGGTCATGGCCGCCCTGGAGGTGGGTCTGTACCGGACGTTCAAGCGGCGGGGGTGGCTGTAGGGGCCGCGGGCGCGCGGGCCGGGCCACGTCGTTCAGGCGAACTCGGGGGCCGTGGGGGCGGAGCCGCCCAGGGCGTCCCTGCGTTCGGGCATCCTGAGGGTGACCATGCGGTGCCAGCCCGCCAGCCGCTCCCACACGTACACGGCGTGGATGCCGGCGGCGAGAAGGGCCGCCTTGGGCCGGGACCAGCCCAGGATGCGGCCCATGCGGGTCATCACGGCGAGGCTGACGTCGCGGTAGACGCGGATCTCGGCGAACGCGGCCTCGCGCAGGGTCCGCTGAATGGCGCGGCCGTGTCCCGCGCGCGCGAAGCGCAGCAACTCCTCGTGGCAGTAGGCGAGGTGGTTGTCCTCGTCCTGGGAGATCATCTTCACCGCGCGGCCGAGGTCGGGATGGTCGGCGAAGTGCTTGCGCAGCAGTTCCATCTGTTCGGAGGCGCGCTGTTCGGTGACCCGGCTGTGGGCGAGGTAGGTGACGATGTCCGGCACGGTCAGCGGCCGCTCTGCCCTGAGCCGGTCGTGGGCGAGGCCGATGCCGCCCTGCTCCAGGAGCATCGTGTAGTCGGTGTCGGGCGGGACGGGGACGGGCTGGAGGCCGCGCTTCCTCAGCAGGGCGTTGAAGATCCGCCCGTGCTTGTCCTCGTCGGCTCCGTGCCGGGTGATCTTGGGGGCGAGGTCGCGCTGGTCCGGCGGGACGAGCGCGGCGATCCGGGCGTTCTCCCAGCCGCCCTGCGACTCCCCGCTCGCGGCGATGGAACAGAACAGCCGGAAGGACTCGTCGTCGTCCAGGATCTCCTGGAACAGGCTCTTGGCCGAAAGCATCCTGAGGCACCTCTCTGCATCCCGGGGGAATCCGCAGGTTCCGCAAAGAACGAGTCAAATGCGGGACGAGAGGTACGGCAACAGCTATGTCGGACAACTACGCCGAACGGATGACCCGAGAAGCTCGCGCCGGGGGCGTAACCGCACGCTTCCCGGCGCGTTGTTCCCCGTGACGGCCGTGGCGGGGAAGACCCCCGAGCCCCCACCACGGCCGCTGAAGACCTCCCCCCCTCCGCCGCGAGCGGCCCTACGCCAGTCCGGCCAGCTCCAGGGCTTCCGCACCCGCCCGCAGCGAGGCGAGCCGCTCGTCGAGCGTGAAGCCCGCGGGGGCGAGGGTGAGGGTGGTGACGCCGGCCGCCGCATAGGCCTTCATCCGGTCGGCGATCCGCTCCTTGGACCCCAGCAGCGTCGTCCGGTCGATCAGCTCGTGCGGTACGGCGGCCGCGGCGCCCTGCTTGTCACCGGCGAGGTACTTGTCCTGGATCTCGTCGGCGGCCTGCTCATAGCCCATGCGCCGCGTGAGCTGGTTGTAGAAGTTCTGCTTGCGGCTGCCCATTCCGCCGACGTACAGCGCGGTGTACGGGCGGAACGTGTCGGCGAGCTGCTCGACGTCGCTGTCGGCGCCGACGGCCAGCGGCAGCGTCGGGCAGATGTCGAAACCGTCCAGCGTCCTGCCGGCCTTCTCGCGCCCCGCGCGCAGGTGCTTGATCGCGGTGTCCTCGAGGTGGTCGGCGGACGGGAAGATCAGCAGGGCGCCGTCGGCGATCTCGCCGGTCTGCTCCAGGTTCTTCGGGCCGATCGCCGCGATGTAGAGCGGGATGTGCTCGCGCTCCGGGTGCACGGTCAGCTTGATCGGCTTGCCGGGACCGCCCGGCAGGGGCAGCGTCCAGTGCTCGCCCTCGTAGGACAGCCGCTCACGCGTCATCGCCTTGCGGACGATCTCGACGTACTCGCGCGTGCGGGACAGCGGCTTGTCGAACTTGACGCCGTACCAGCCCTCGGAGACCTGCGGGCCGGAGACGCCGAGGCCGAGGCGGAAGCGGCCGCCCGACAGCGAGTCGAGGGTGGCGGCGGTCATCGCGGTCATCGCCGGCTGGCGGGCCGGGATCTGGAAGATGGCCGAGCCGACGTCGATGCGCTCGGTCTGGGCCGCGACCCAGGTGAGCACGGTGGCGGCGTCCGAACCGTAGGCCTCCGCGGCCCAGCACACCGCGTACCCGAGCCGGTCGGCCTCCTGCGCCACGGCCAGGTTGTCCCCGTCCATTCCGGCACCCCAGTAGCCGAGGTTGATCCCGAGCTGCATGGCCGATCCCCTTACTGATCAGTAACGACGCTGTTGCGGAGACAGTAGCGCGGGCACGGCCCCCGGGGGAGGGCGGTGTGGCGAGGGTCGCGCCCGGCCGCCGGGCCCCCGGCCTGCCCGAACCACTCGCGGCCCGCCCGGAATTCGGTTGTCCACAGGCAACCCACGGCCCAGTTCTGGCCAGTAATCTCGGCACCCATGGAGCAGAGGCATCTCGGCCGCACCGGCCTGCGCGTGTCCCGCATCGGGCTCGGCACCCTGACCTGGGGCCGCGACACCGACGAGCACGACGCCGCGGACCTCCTGAAGACCTTCTGGGAGGCGGGCGGCACCCTCGTCGACACGGCGGACGCGTACGGCGACGGAGAGGCCGAGTATCTGCTGGGGCGGCTCATCGAAGGCCTCGTTCCGCGCCGGGACCTGATCATCTCGACCAAGGCCGGCAGCGTGCCCGATCCGGACCGTCGCTTCGACGGCTCGCGCGGTCACCTCCTGGGGGCCCTGGACGCCTCGCTCGGCCGGCTCGGCACGGACCACGTCGACGTGTGGCACGTACACGCCTTCGATCCGGACACCCCGCTGGAGGAGACCCTCCAGGCCCTCGACATCGCGGTCTCCAGCGGGCGCGCCCGCTATGCGGGGATCGCCAACTTCTGCGGCTGGCAGCTCGCCAAGGCCGCCACCTGGCAGCTCGCCGCCCCGGGCACCCGCACCCGGCTGGCCGGCACGCAGATGGAGTACTCCCTGCTCCAGCGCGGCGTGGAGCGCGAGGTGCTGCCGGCCGCCCTGGACCTGGGCATCGGCCTGCTGCCCTCCTCCCCGCTCGGCCGGGGAGTCCTCACCGGCAAGTACCGGGGCGACGCCCGGCCGCCGGACTCGCGCGCCGCCTCGGACCACTTCGCGCCGTTCGTCGAGCCCTACCTCGACGACACCGCGAGCCGCATCGTGGACGCCGTGGCGACCGCGGCGGACGGGCTCGCGGTGACCCCGCTCCAGATCGCGCTGGCGTGGGTGCGCGACCGGCCGGGAGTGACGGCCCCGATCGTCGGCGCGCGCAACGCGCAACAGCTCACGGCGGCATTGTCAGTGGAGGCCCTTAGTCTTCCTGACGAGATCTGCCGGGCGCTCGACGACGTGTCGGCGCCCGTGCACCGCTATCCCGATCACGACTGGAGCACGCTGTGAGCACGGAGCCGGAGCCCCCCAGCACCACGGAGAACACCGGGCCGGGCACCCCGGACGACGCCCCGCCCGCCGAGGCCTCTTCGGGGACCGACTCCGTGGCGGCCACGGCCGGGGGGCCGACGTCCGAGGCCGCGACCGGTGAGAGCGCCCCGAAGCCCCCGGCCGCCGAGGCCGCGGATACGGAGCCCGGCGCCGACGAGGCCGCCCGGAAGCTCTCCGAGGCCGAGGCGGAACTCGCCGCGCAGAAGCTGGAGCGTGAGCGGATCGAGCGGCGCAAGGCCGAGAAGCAGGGCCCCATCCCCGCCGGGACCAAGCTCAGCGGCAAGGCCGCCGACCTCCTCGCGGCCGTCCGGGCAGTGGAGGGTGGGGAGAAGCCCGCCGCCACCGTGTTCGCCGATCCGGAGCCCGCCCCGCGCCGCGCCGCGGCGGAGCCCGTGCGGCGCCCGCAGCCGGTGGCCGCGGAGCCCGCCGCCACGGCACCGGCACCGGACACCGTCGAGGCGGTACGGCGGGTGCTGACCGGTGGCGGTGCCCCCGAGTCGCTGGCGCCGCAGGTCGCCGCCGCTCTCGGCGAGGGCGCCGCGCAGGCGCTCGGCGAGGACCCCTGGCAGTTGCTGCGCGTCCCCGGTGTGCGGCCCGAGCAGGCCGACGGCTTCGCGCGGGCGCTGCTCGGCACGGAGTGCGCCCCGGACGACGAGCGGCGGGGCCGGGCGGTCACCGTCTGGCTGCTGGAGCAGGCGGCCCTGGCCGGGCACACCGCCCTGGAACTGCCGGCCCTGACGGCCGCGCTCGGCAGGCAGGGTGTCCCGGACGCGGACGCGGCCGTACAGAGCACCCTCGCCGAGGGCGAGGCCCTCGCCTTCCAGGACGCCGTCGACGAGCCCGGGGCCGCCCCGGCCAGGGCTGCGCAGAGCGAGGAGTCCGAAGGGGACGACGAGGAGGAGACCGGCCCGGTCCGGGTCCTGGTGGGCCTCGAACGGTACGCGCTCGCGGAGGAGAGCCTCGCCGACGCTCTGGCCCGGGTGGTCAACTCGGTCGCCAAGGAGGCTTCGACGGCGTGGGAGCCGGCCGCCGCCTCCGCGTCCGGCAGCACCGCCGAGCTGATCCGCGCGGTCGCCGGGCACGGTCTGGTCCTGCACACCGGTGGCGAGGCAGCCCGCGCGGAACCGGCCGCCCTGCTGGCCGCCGCCCGGTCCCTCGGGCTGCGCGCGGTCGCCGCCTGTCACACGCCGGACGGACGGCGGCGGCTCGCGGCCCGTCTGCACGCCGATGACGGGGACGGCTTCCTCGTCACCGTCCCCGGCCTGCTGTCCGGCGCCGAGGGCCCCGGCCGGGACGCCGAGGGCGCCTTCGCCCTCGACCTGCTGATCGTGCTGGACGCGCCGCAGCTGGACGTGGAGACCGCCGCGATGCTCGTGGAGTCACTGCCGGACGGCGCCCGGCTGGTGCTCAGCGGTGATCCGGCGATGCTCTGGTCGGCCGGTCCCGGCCGGGTCTTCGCCGATCTGCTGGCCGCCCGCGTCTGCCCCCAGGTGGCTTCCCGCACCCCCGATCCGGGACCGCTCGGCGAGCTGGTGTCCGGCGTGGGCATCGGCGAGCTGAACCAGGTCGAGGCGCCCGGCAAGGAGATCGTGATCGTGCCCGTGCGGGACGCCGGCGAGGCCGTGCACCGGACGGTGCAGCTCGTCGCCGACTCCGTGCCACGGGCCTTCGGCATCCCCGCCGAGCAGACGGTGGTCGTCACCCCGGGCCACGGCGGCGCGGCCGGTACCCGCGCGCTGAACGCCGCCCTCAAGGAGCGCCTCAACCCGGGCCCCGGCCGCTTCGGCGGCTTCGACCCCGGCGACCGGATCGCCTACTCCCCCGCTCCGGGCCGTACGGTGGCGGGCCAGGTGGTGACGGCCGACGCGGACGGACTGCACCTGTCCTGCGCCGGCGCCGCCGTGGTCGTACCGAAGGAGCGGGTGGAGCAGTCCGTGCGGCACGGGTGGGCGCTCACGGCGCACCAGGCGGTGGGGAGCCGGTGGCCGGCCGCGGTCGTGGTGCTGCCAGGCGATGCCGCGCAGGTCCTCAGCCGCCCGTGGGTCTACACGGCCTTCAGCCGGGCCGAGCGCCACCTGTCCGTGGTCCACGGCGTCGAGCAGGCGCTCGCCGGTGCGGTCGCCGAGGTCACGGCCAAGCCCCGTACGACCCGGTTGCCGGTGCTGCTGCGCACACAGGTGCCGGCGGCGGGCTGACGGCCCGGAGGACGCGGACGGCGGCGGTCACGGCGGGGAATCACTCCCCTGCCGTGACCGCCGCCGTCCGTCCGTCCACGTCCACCGCCGTCGCCGGGCGTCCGGCACGGCTCCGCGCTAGCGGTCCACGCGGTCGGCGTCCGACCGCTGCGAGCCCGCTCCCCCGTCCTCCTCGTCATCCGCCGGTTCGCCCTCGTCGTCGTCCTCGTCCTCCTCGTCATCGAGGTCGTCGTCGAAGACGGAGCTGACGTCGAAGCGGCACACGACCTGCTGCGGGTCCGGCTGCTCGAAGGGGGTCTCCAGCCATTCGCCCGGCTCGGCCGGCTCGTCGGCCGCCAGCACCCACAGGGTGGAGTCGCCCTCCTCCAGGCCGAACTCCTTGTGCCGGGAGGCGATCTCGTCGGGCTCGAACTCGCCGAAGAGCAGGCCCAGCGCTCCGTGGACGGTCCCGGAGGCCTCCGCGTCCGCGCCGTCCTCGAACTCCGCCGCCTCGACCCGCTGGGCCTGCGCCAGCAGCCGCTGCGGTTCCACCACGGCGTAGTCGCGGCGGATCAGCACGCTCAGGGCGTTGGGCTCCTCGGGGCCCGCGTAGGGCGGCAGCGAGTCGTCGGCGCCGGGGATCTCGAAGGGGGTGACCTCGTCATAGCGGTCGTAGAGCAGCTCGTCGTACACCTCCGCCGCCGCGGCCAGCTCGTTGAACGCCTCGTAGACGGCCGGGTCGTCCTCACCCGTCCTGCGTTCGACCGCCGCCAGGTGGCGGTCGAGCGCGGTCTTGACCGCCTCGGCGGCGGCGCGTACCTCGGCAGCGGTGGGCTGCGCAGCATCAGACATAGAGCAGACGCTATCCGTACCGGGCCCCAGCCCGCACAATAGATGCGATGCCGGAATACGAATTTGTCGACGTGTACGTTCCGCGCGGTGTCTCCCGCAAGGACGCGACACGTCTGCTGACCGACCATGCGGAGTACGGACACTGGGAGTTGGACCGTCTGAGCCTTCTGCGGGACGGCAGCCGCCGAGTGCGGCTGCGTCGGCGGATCATCCGTCAGGTACGCGCCACGTGGTGAGCTGAACATGACGGAAACGGAGCGGGCCCCGCCTGGGCGGGGCCCGCTCCGTCGTGCGGTGCCGGGGACGTCACGCCGAGGCGCGTGCCTTGCGGTAGAGGACCGCGCCCGCGAGCAGCGCGCCCGCGCCGGCCGGGAGGGCGAGGCCGAGCGGCAGTCCGCTGCCGGTCTGCGCGAGCTGCGGGGAGTGGACGGAGGAGGCGCCGGCCGGGGTCACGTGACCGGGCTTGGCGGGCGTGCCCTCGGCCTCGGAGTGGCTGGACTTTCCGGGGCCGGCCGGCTTGCCGGGGCCCTGGTGGCCGGGCGTCTCCTCGCCGCCGGGAGGCGTTCCGTACTCGCGGCCGGGGCCGCTGTCGTTGGCGCAGTCGTTGCCCATGGTCGGGTTGAGGATCCCGACGACGTCGATGCTGTTGCCGCAGACGTTGACCGGCACGTGTACCGGTGCCTGGACGTTGTTGCCGGACAGAACGCCGGGCGAACCGGCGGTGTGGCCGCCCGCCTGCGCGCCGCCGGAACCGCTGTGCGCGCCGGAGCCGCCCTGGGAGCCGGAGCCGCCGTGGCTGCCGCCGCCGTTCCCGGTGTGGCCGGCGCCGCCGCTCTTGCCGCCGCTGTGGCCCGTGCTCCGGTTGGCACAGGAGTTGCCGACCGACGGGTTGAGGAGGCCGACCACGTCGACGGTGTTGCCGCAGACGTTGACCGGCACGTTCACCGGCGCCTGGACGTTGTTGCCGGACAGGACGCCGGGCGAGTCGGAGGCGGAGCCGGTCGCGCCGGAGTCGGCGTGTGCGTACCCTCCGGCGGCGGCGATCACCCCCGTCGCCGCCGCCACGGTCATAAGGCCTTTGCGGGTGACCTGTCGCATTCCTGAATCCCTGCTTTCGATCTCGTCCCGAATTGCTCGCATCCTTCCAGCTGCGCGAGGCCTTCGGGTTCTACGGCTTCTTCGGTTTTCCTTTCTCACTCCATCGGCTTTCGCGCGGATGAACATGAGAAAAGACCGGTCGGCCCCGGAGCGCATGGAGTGCGCTCCGGGGCCGACGGTGTGGACGACCCCTCAGCGGGTCGACGTCACTTGTTGATGCAGACGTTGCCGAAGGCGGGGTTCAGCAGCCCGATCACCGAGACCGTGTTGCCGCAGACGTTCACGGGGACGTGAACGGGAACCTGGATCACGTTGCCGGAAACAACACCCGGGGAGTGCACCGCGGCACCCTGGGCGCCCGAATCGGCGACGGCCATGCCCGCACCCGCGAGAACCAGACCACCGGTGGCAGCCGCAGCAGCGACGATCTTCTTGATCATTATTCCTCCTTGTTGGCAATGCGATCCCAAGCAACGGGATCGCATCACCAGTAACGACGAGGAAGTAATGGGGCTACGTGCTTATCGTCGCATTCACTCTTTCCAGTCGCTCCCGCACAGGCTGCCGAATAAAAGGAACGTTGTTCAGGAAGCGTCGATGAAGCGGTCGAGGACGCGGACACCGAACTGGAGTCCGTCCACCGGCACCCGCTCGTCGACGCCGTGGAACATGCCGGCGAAGTCCAGCTCCGGCGGCAGCTTCAGCGGGACGAAGCCGAAGCCGCGGATGCCGAGGTCGTCGAAGGACTTGGCGTCGGTCCCGCCGGAGAGCATGTAGGGGATCGCCTTGGCCGTGGGGTCCTCGGCGAGCAGCGCGGACTGCATGGCCTCCACCAGCGGTCCGTCGAAGGAGGTCTCCAGGGCCTTGTCGGAGTGGACGTCCTCGCGGCGCACCTTGGGGCCGAGGATCCGGTCCAGGTCGGCGAGGAACTCGTCCTGGTATCCGGGCAGGAAGCGCCCGTCGACGTGGGCGGTGGCCTCGCCCGGGATGACGTTGACCTTGTAGCCGGCGCCGAGCTGGGTCGGGTTGGCGGTGTTGCTCAGGGTCGCGCCGATCAGCTTGGCGATGCCGCCGAGCCGCACGAGGGTCGACTCCATGTCCTCGGCGTCCAGCTGGATGCCGAGCGCGTCACCCAGCTCGTCGAGAAAGGCCCGGGTGGTCTTGGTGACCCGCACCGGGAACGTGTGGCGGCCCACCCTCGCCACGGCCTCCGAGAGTTCGGTGATCGCGTTGTCCCGGTGGATCATCGAGCCGTGCCCGGCGGTGCCGGCCACGGTCAGTTTCATCCACTGCATACCCTTCTCGGCCGTCTGGATCAGATAGAGCCGCCGCTCCTCGCTCACCGTGAACGAGAACCCGCCCACCTCGCTGATCGCCTCGGTGACGCCTTCGAAGAGGTCGGGGTGGCGGTCGACCAGGTGCCGGGCGCCGTAGGTGCCGCCGGCCTCCTCGTCGGCGAGGAAGGCCAGGACGATGTCGCGAGGCGGCCTGCGTCCGGAGCGCAGCCGGTCGCGGACGACCGCCAGGGTCATCGCGTCCATGTCCTTCATGTCGACCGCGCCCCGGCCCCAGACGCACCCGTCGGCGACCTCGCCGGAGAAGGGGTCGTAGGTCCAGTCGGCCGCGTTGGCCGGTACGACGTCGAGGTGGCCGTGGATGAGCAGCGCCGGCCGGGACGGGTCCGTGCCCTCGATACGGGCCACGGTGGAGGCTCGGCCCGGGTGCGACTCGTAGATCTTCGATTCGAGCCCGACCTCGGCGAGCTTCTCGGCCACGTACTCGGCCGCCTTGCGCTCGCCGGGACCGGAGTGGTCGCCGTAGTTGCTGGTGTCGAACCGGATCAGCTCGCGGCAGAGGTCCACGACCTCGTCCTCGCCGGTGACGCCCCTGGCCGTGTCGTCCGTCGCGCTCACTCTGGTTCCTCCCGCTGTCACTGCTGGTGGTTCCCCTCATCCTCCCCCTCTCCGCCGCCGCGCCCAAGACCGGTCCCGGCCCGTCACAAGCCGTTCACGCCCGGTGCGACGGACGGCAGGCGGGCGGCAGGCGGGCGGCAGGGCGGCGGCAGGCGGGCGGCAGGGAGCAGCGGTGACGGCAGTCGGCTGTGATCGGGCACCCCGGAAAGCCTGGTAATGTTTACGTCGTCGCCGCCGGGGAAACCCGCGCGACAGACACCTTGTCCGGGTGGCGGAATGGCAGACGCGCTAGCTTGAGGTGCTAGTGCCCTTTATCGGGCGTGGGGGTTCAAGTCCCCCCTCGGACACGCGAATGAGTGAGGGCCCCGACCGTCTGGTCGGGGCCCTCACTCGTTGATGTGGGACATCTCTCCCCGGCCTGAAGATCACCAGGTCACAGCCCCACCGCGGTCCCCGACGAGCCCCGGACGGCCATCCCTGCTGGCTGACAGATGGGGGCGAGCCTAGCGTCGTACTAAAATTTCCGGCTTGTTACGGGCTGGAGCCGGACAACCCCAGGCAGACCTGCGGGCCCGCCAGCGCCCCGGAGGTGTCCGGGCATGAGACGCGAGGACCGATGGCAGCCACAGACGAGAGCAGCGCTCTCGGCCTGCTCGACGAAGAGATCCGCGAACAGCTCGGCGACACGGCACGTTTCTCGGGCGGTCCCGCGGCCTCCCCGCGCACCCTCGTCGACATCCTCGACGCGTCCGTGCGCTCGTACCCGGACGAGCCGGCCCTGGACGACGGCGCCGCCGCGCTGACCTACCGGCAGCTGGCCGTCGAGGTCGACCGGCTGCGGCTTCGGCTGGCGGGCGCCGGGGTGGGCCTCGGCGACCGGGTGGGGGTCCGGGTGCCGTCCGGGACCAACGACCTGTACGTCGCGATCCTCGCCGTCCTGGCCGCCGGGGCCGCCTATGTGCCCGTCGACGCGGAGGACCCCGAGGAGCGGGCCGCACTGGTCTTCGGGGAGGCCGGGGTCAGGGCCGTCGTGGGGGCCGGGCACGAGCTGACCGTCCACGGCCGCTCCGAGGTGCCCGCCGCGCGGCCCGGTGCCGGGCACGACGCGTGGATCATCTTCACCTCCGGTTCCACCGGGAAGCCCAAGGGCGTCGCCGTCAGCCATCGCGGCGCCGCCGCCTTCGTGGACGCCGAGGCCGCCCTGTTCCTCACCGAGGAGCCGATCGGCCCCGGCGACCGCGTGATGGCGGGGCTGTCCGTCGCCTTCGACGCCTCCTGCGAGGAGATGTGGCTGGCCTGGCGGTACGGGGCCTGTCTGGTGCCGGTGCCGCGTGCGCAGGTCAGGAGCGGTGCCGACCTCGGGCCCTGGCTGGTGGAGCAGGAGATCACCGTCGTCTCGACCGTGCCCACGCTGGCCGCGCTCTGGGAGCCGGAAACCCTCAACGACGTCCGCCTGCTGATCTTCGGCGGCGAGGCCTGCCCGCCCGAGCTGGTGCAGCGGCTGGTGACCGAGGGCCGCGAGGTCTGGAACACGTACGGACCGACCGAGGCGACCGTGGTGGCCTGTGCCTCGCTGATGAGCGGGGCGGAGCCGGTCCGGATCGGGCTGCCGCTGCGGGGCTGGGAGCTGGCCGTCGTGGACGAGGCCGGGGAGCCCGTGCCGATGGGAGGTACCGGCCAGCTGGTGATCGGCGGGGTCGGGCTGGCCCGGTACCTCGACGCCGGGAAGGACGCGGAGAAGTACGCGCCGCTGGAGTCGCTGGGCTGGGAGCGGGCGTACCGCAGCGGTGATCTCGTGAAGGCGGAGGCCGAGGGGCTGGTCTTCCTCGGGCGGGCCGACGAGCAGATCAAGCTCGGCGGGCGGCGGATCGAGCTGGGCGAGGTCGACGCGGCGCTCCAGGCGCTGCCCGGCGTCGCGGGCGCGGCGGCCGCCGTGCGCACCGCGCGCAGCGGGAACCAGCTCCTCGTCGGCTATGTCGTCACCCAGGAGGGCTGGGACCGGGCCGCGGCCGTGGAGAAGCTGCGCGCCGCGCTGCCCGCCGCGCTGGTGCCGCTGCTCGCGCCGGTGGCCGACCTGCCGACCCGGACGTCGGGCAAGGTCGACCGGGCCGCGCTCCCCTGGCCCCTGGAGGGCCTGGAGGCGGGCGGCCCCGCGGAGCGGCTCTACGGCACCGAGGCCTGGCTCGCCGAGCAGTGGACGGAGGTCCTCGGCATCCCGGTCGGCGGCGCCCGTGACGACTTCTTCGCGATCGGCGGCGGCAGCCTGGCCGCCGCCCAGCTCACCACGCGGCTGCGCACCCGGTACCCGAACGCCGCCGTCCTGGACGTCTACCAGCAGCCGACGCTGCGCAAGCTGGCCCGGCACCTGGAGAAGTCCGCGCAGGACGACGGTTTTCGGCGGACGGTCGCGCCGGTGCCGCGGCGCGCGCAGGTGATCCAGGTCCTGCTGCTCCTGCCCCTGTTCACGCTGCTGGGGCTGCGCTGGACGCTGGTCCTGGCCGCCGCGGGCAACGTGCTGCCCGCGTACGGCGGGCTGCCGACCGCGCCCTGGTGGCTGGTGATCGCGGGCGCCCTGCTGTTCTTCAGCCCGCCGGGCCGGCTCGCGCTCGGCGCGGGCGGGGCGCGGCTGCTGCTGCGGGGCGTGACGGCGGGCCGCC
Organism: Streptomyces sp. ID05-39B; assembly: GCF_033794725.1. Taxonomy (NCBI): domain Bacteria; kingdom Bacillati; phylum Actinomycetota; class Actinomycetes; order Kitasatosporales; family Streptomycetaceae; genus Streptomyces; species Streptomyces sp. ID05-39B. The sequence goes on from NZ_JARGEF010000016.1 coordinate 34,049, forward strand.
ACCCGCGCGGCGGCAGCGTGCATCTGAGGCTGTGGGCCGCCGAGCGGCTCGTGGAGTTCACCGGGGCGGCCTCGCTGACCGGCTCCTGGCTGGAGCGGTACGCGCGCGCCCTGGGCGCCAGGGTCGGCCCGGACGTGGATCTGCACGCGCTGCCGCCGGTCACCGGACTGCTCCGGCTGGGCCGGGGCGCGGCCGTGGAGTCCGAGGTGGACCTCTCCGGCTGGTGGCTGGACGGCGACCGGCTGGAGATCGGGCCGGTCAGGATCGGCGCTCATGCCGTCGTCGGCACGCGCAGCATCCTGTTCCCGGGCGCCCGGGTCGGCAAGCGGGCCGAGGTGGCGCCGGGTTCGGCCGTCACCGGTCAGATCCCGACCGGGCAGCGCTGGGCGGGCGCGCCCGCGGTCAAGCTCGGCAAGGCCAAGCGCAACTGGCCCAAGGAGCGGCCGGCCCGGGGCCGGGCCTGGCGGGCGCTGTACGGGGCCGCGGGCGTCGGGCTGACGCTGCTGCCGGTGCCGGCCGCCGGGGCCGCGCTGCTCGTGGTGTACGCCCTGGTCTCACCGGACGCCCCGCTGCGGGGTGCGGCACTGGCGCTGGTCCCGGCCACACTCGCCTACGGGCTGACGTACGCGCTGCTGCTTCTGGTCGCCGTGCGGCTGCTGAGTCTGGGACTGCGTGAGGGCACGCATCCGACGCACAGCCGGATCGGCTGGCAGGCCTGGACGGTCACGCAGCTGATGGACCGCTCGCGCGAGACGCTCTTCCCGCTGTACGCCGGGCTGGTCACGCCGGTCTGGCTGCGGCTGCTGGGGATGCGGATCGGGAAGGGCGCCGAGGTGTCGACCGTCCTCGCGCTGCCCAGCCTGACCACGGTCGGTGAGGGCGCCTTCCTGGCCGACGACACACTGACCGCGCCGTACGAGCTGGGTGGCGGCTGGATGCGGATCGGGCGGGCGGAGATCGGGCGGCGGGCGTTCCTCGGGAACTCGGGGATGACCGCGCCGGGGCGGAGCGTGCCGGACGGCGGGCTGGTCGGGGTGCTGTCGGCGACGCCGAAGAAGGCGAAGAAGGGCAGCTCGTATCTGGGGTTGCCGCCGATGAAGCTGCCGCGCGCGGCGGCCGGCGGTGACCAGAGCCGGACGTACGACCCGCCGGCCCGGCTGCTGTGGGCGCGCGGGCTGGTGGAGCTGTGCCGGATCGTGCCGGTGTTCTGCTCGGCCGGTATCGCGGTGCTGACCGTGGCGGCGCTGTGCGCGCTGGGCGGGTGGGCGCCGCTGCTGTCCGGGCTCGTGCTGCTGGGGGCGGGGGCGCTGGCGGGGCTGGTGTCGATCGCCGCCAAGTGGCTGCTGGTCGGGCGGCACCGCGGCGGGGAGCACCCGCTGTGGAGCGGTTTCGTGTGGCGCAACGAGCTGGCGGACACCTTCGTCGAGGTGGTGGCGGTGCCGTGGCTGGCCGGTTTCGTGCCGGGTACGCCGGTGCTGTCGGCGTGGCTGCGCGGGCTGGGCGCGCACATCGGCAGGGGCGTCTGGGTGGAGAGCTACTGGCTGCCGGAGACGGACCTGGTGACGCTGGAGGACGCGGCCACGGTGAACCGCGGCTGTGTGCTCCAGACTCACCTCTTCCACGACCGGATCTTGCGGACGGATACTGTGGTCCTCCGTGAGGGTGCCACGCTGGGCCCTGGCGGGATCGTGCTGCCCGGCAGCACGATCGGGGCCCGGACGACTTTGGGTCCCGCGTCGCTCGTGATGGCCGCGGAGTCCGTCCCGGACGACACCCGCTGGCTCGGAAACCCGATCGAAGCATGGCGTCCCTGAACGCCTGCCCCTTCGAACCGGACGACGGCACACCGGCGAGGAGTGGCAGCACGGCGCAGGGAGCGGACGCGGAAGTGGCAGTTCAGCAGGCAGGTGGGCCGGACCCGTACTTCCCGGCCAACGGTGATCCCCGCTACCGGGTGCATCGCTACGAACTCACGCTGGACTACCGGCCCGGCCCGAACCGGCTCTCGGGCACGGCCCGGATCAACGCGATAGCCGGGCGTTCCCCGCTCGCCGAATTCCAGCTCAACCTGGCCGACTTCAAGATCGGCCGGGTCCGGGTGGACGGCCGCCAGACGCACTACACGCATCGCGGCGGCAAGCTGCGGGTCCGGCCCGCCAAGCCGTTGCGGGCCGGGGCGGCGTTCACGGTCGAGGTGCACTGGGCGGGCAACCCGAAGCCTGTCAGCAGCCCCTGGGGCGGGATCGGCTGGGAGGAACTGGGGGACGGGGCGCTGGTGGCGAGCCAGCCCGTGGGGGCGCCCTCGTGGTACCCGTGCAACGACCGGCCCGCCGACAAGGCGTCGTACCAGATCTCGGTCACGACGCCGTCGGCGTACTCGGTGGTGGCGGGCGGCCGGCTGCTGACGCGGACGACGAAGGCGTCGACGACGACCTGGGTGTACGAGCAGTCCGCGCCGACGTCGAGCTATCTGGTCGGGCTGTCGATCGGCAAGTACCAGACGGTGCTGCTGGGCGATCCGGGGCTGGGCGGGGTGCCGCAGCACGGGCACATCCCGGCGGACCTGCTGCCGGAGTTCTCTCGGGACTTCGCGCGTCAGCCGGGCATGATGCACCTCTTCCAACAGCTTTTCGGGCCCTACCCGTTCGACGAGTACGCCGTGGTGGTGACGGAGGAGGAACTCGATGTCCCCGTCGAGGCGCAGGGGTTGTCGCTGTTCGGCGCCAACCATGTGGACGGGGCGCGGGGTTCGGAGCGGCTGGTGGCGCACGAGCTGGCGCACCAGTGGTTCGGCAACAGCGTGTCCATCGCGGACTGGCGGCACATCTGGCTGAACGAGGGCTTCGCCAAGTACGCGGAGTGGCTGTGGTCGGAGCGTTCGGGCGGCCGTACGGCGCAGCAACTGGCCGCTGTCGCGCACCGGTTGCTGTCCACACTGCCGCAGGACCTGAAGCTGGCGGATCCCGGCCGCAAGTCGATGTTCGACGACCGGCTCTACGAGCGGGGCGGGCTCACCGTGCACGCGTTGCGCTGCGCGCTGGGTGACGACGCGTTCTTCCGGATGCTGCGCGCCTGGCTCGGCCTGCACCGCGGCGGCGCCGTCACGACGTCCGTCTTCACGGCTCACGCGGCACGGTTCGCGGCCGAGCCGCTGGACGACCTGTTCGACGTGTGGCTGTACGGAACGGCGCTGCCGCCGCTGCCGTCGGCCGAGACGCGGGCGGCCGTCTAGGAGAATGGCGGGCATGACGACCCGATCCTGTCCCTGTGGGCTGCCCTCGCCGTACGAGGCGTGCTGCGGCCGGCTTCACTCCGGGAGCGCCGCCGCCGCGACCGCCGAGGCGTTGATGCGGTCGCGGTACAGCGCCTTCGTGAAGGGGGACGCGGGGTATCTGCTGCGGACCTGGCATCCGCGGACCCGGCCGGGGCGGCTGGAGCTGGATCCGGGGATGCGGTGGACGGGGCTGGAGATCCTCGACACGGTCGACGGGTCGGCGTTCCACACCAGCGGGGTCGTGGAGTTCCTGGCCTCCTACCGGGGCGGCGAGCTGCGGGAGCGGAGCCGCTTCGAGCGGGTGGAGGGGGCCTGGGTGTACGTGGACGGGGAGTTCCCGCAGCGGTAGCGAGGCGGGCTACGGCGCGAGGATGTCCAGTTCCTCCAGGGCGCCGACGGTGATCTCGCGGGTCAGCTTCTCGGCGCGGTCCGCGTCGCCCTCGCGGACCGCCTCCGCCACCTGCACGTGCAGGGTGACGGCCGTCGGGTCGGGGTCCTCGAACATGACCTCGTGATGGGTGCGGCCCGCGAGGACCTCCGCGACGACGTCGCCGAGGCGGGCGAACATCTCGTTGCCGGAGGCCGTGAGGATCACACGGTGGAAGGCCACGTCGTGGATGAGGTAGCCCTCCAGCTGGTGGCCTCGCGAGTTGGCCACCATGCCGAGCGCGCACTCGGTCAGCTCGGCGCACTGCTGCGCCGTGGCGTTGCGTGCCGCCAGGCGCGCCGCTACCGGCTCGATCGCCGAGCGCAGGACGGTGAGCGAGCGCAATTGGTGGGGACGGTCGGCGCCGGCCAGCCGCCAGCGGATGACCTGCGGGTCGTAGACGTTCCACTCGGCCTTGGGGCGTACCGTCACGCCGACCCGGCGGCGGGACTCGACCAGGTGCATCGACTCCAGGACGCGGACCGCCTCGCGCATGACGGAGCGGGAGACGTCGAAGCGCTGGGCCAGTTCGTCGGTGCGCAGGACGCTGCCCGGCGGGTACTCGCCCGCGGTGATGGCGGGGCCGAGGGTGTCGAGTACATGGCCGTGCAGACCCCGGCCCGGAGTGGTCATGCACTCAGCGTACGGGGTAGATCACGGAACCAAAAAGTCAGACTTATTTGTCACAGACTCTTGAATTCGTCGTACCTAATAGGTTTCAGTGTCGTCCACATCAGGTGTCGAGGAAGACAGCGAGGCAGAGATGCGAACCCCCCACGTCGTCGCGGTGATGGGCGTCGCCGGCACGGGCAAGACCACGATCGGTCCCCTGCTCGCCGCCCGGCTCGGCGTTCCCTACGCCGAGGGCGACGACTTCCACCCGCAGGCCAACATCGCCAAGATGTCGGCCGGCACCCCGCTCGACGACGACGACAGGTGGCCGTGGCTCGACGCCATCGGAACCTGGGCGCACGAGCGGGCCGGACTGGGCGGGGTCGTCAGCTGCTCGGCGCTGAAGCGGTCGTACCGCGACCGGCTCAGGGCCGCCGCACCCGGGATCGTGTTCGTGCACCTCGCGGGCGACCGGGCGCTGGTCGAGGACCGGATGGCGCACCGGCAGGGGCACTTCATGCCGACCGCGCTGCTGGACTCCCAGTTCGCCACGCTCCAGCCGCTCGAAGCGGACGAGGCAGGGGCGACGGTCGATGTGACCGGCACGCCCGAGGAGATCACCGAACGGGCCGCGAAGGCCCTCGACGTCCTTCCCGACACCCACCGGTAGCCGCCCCGCTCGGACGGGTCACCGCCCCCGCGGTCCCGTAGTGCCTGCGCGCCGCCCGCACCCGTAGTGCCTCACCCCGTAGTACCCCTCTCCCCATCCCCCGTACGCGTAAGGGACCCCCGTGACCAGACTCAGCGTCGAGATGCTGGCGGCGGACAGTGTCGAGCCGATCACCTCGGCCGGTCATGCCCAGCTGGGCATCGCCGTGCTGGCGGGCATCGCCGTCATCGTCCTGCTCATCACCAAGTTCAAGCTTCACGCCTTCCTGGCGCTGACCATCGGCTCGCTCGCCCTGGGCGCGTTCGCCGGGGCACCGCTGGACAAGACGATCGTCAGTTTCACCACCGGTCTCGGGTCCACGGTCGCCGGTGTGGGCGTGCTGATCGCGCTCGGCGCGATCCTCGGCAGGCTGCTCGCCGACTCCGGCGGCGCCGACCAGATCGTCGACACGATCCTCGCCAGGGCGGGCGGCCGCTCGATGCCGTGGGCGATGGTGCTGATCGCCTCGGTGATCGGCCTGCCGCTGTTCTTCGAGGTCGGCGTCGTCCTGATGATCCCGGTCGTGCTGATGGTCGCCAAGCGCGGCAACTACTCGCTGATGCGCATCGGCATCCCGGCGCTGGCCGGTCTGTCCGTGATGCACGGCCTGGTCCCGCCGCACCCCGGTCCGCTCGTCGCCATCGACGCCGTGGACGCCAACCTGGGCGTGACGCTCGCGCTGGGCGTGCTGGTCGCCATCCCGACGGTGATCATCGCCGGTCCGGTGTTCTCCCGGTTCGCCGCCCGCTGGGTGGACGTCCCGGCCCCGGAGCGCATGATCCCGCAGCGCCCCTCGGAGGACCTGGAGCGGCGTCCCGGCTTCGGCGTCACGCTGGTGACGATCCTGCTGCCCGTCGTGATGATGCTGGCCAAGGCGCTCGTCGACATCGTCGTGGACGACCCCGAGAACACCGTGCAGCGCGTGTTCGACGTGGTCGGCTCCCCGCTGATCGCCCTGCTCACCGCCGTCATCGTCGGCATGTTCACCCTCGGCCGGGCGGCCGGCTTCACCAAGGACCGGATCTCCGCCACCGTCGAGAAGTCCCTCGCCCCCATCGCCGGCATCCTGCTGATCGTCGGCGCGGGCGGCGGCTTCAAGCAGACCCTGATCGACTCCGGCGTGGGCCGGATGGTCCTGGAGATCTCCGAGGACTGGTCGATCCCGGCCCTGCTGCTGGCCTGGCTGATCGCGGTGGCGATACGGCTGGCGACCGGTTCGGCGACCGTGGCGACGATCTCCGCGGCCGGCCTGGTCGCGCCGCTCGCCGCCGACATGTCGACCGCCCACACCGCCCTGCTGGTCCTGGCGATCGGTGCCGGCTCGCTGTTCTTCAGCCATGTCAACGACGCCGGATTCTGGCTGGTGAAGGAGTACTTCGGCCTCACCGTCGGCCAGAACATCAAGACCTGGTCGGTCATGGAGACCCTCATCTCGGTGACCGCCGGCGGCCTGGTCCTGCTGCTCTCCCTGGTCATCTAGGAGTACGGGGATGACTCACCCTCTGTTCGACATCGGCGGCCGTACGGCCCTGGTGACCGGCTCCAGCCGTGGCATCGGGCTCGCGCTCGCCCGCGGCCTCGCGGAGGCCGGCTGCACGGTGGTCCTGAACGGGCGGGACGGTGACCGCCTCGCGAAGGCGGCCGCCGGCCTGCCCGGCGGGCGGGTGCACACGGCCGTGTTCGACGTCACCGACGGCGCCTCGGTGGCCGCCGGCATCGCGGACGTGGAGGAGCGGATCGGACCCCTCGACATCCTTGTCAACAATGCGGGCATGCAACTGCGCGCCCCGCTCCTGGAGTTCGCGGAAACGGACTGGCACCGGATCCTGGACACCAACCTGACCAGTGCGTTCCTCGTCGGGCGCGAGGCGGCCCGGCGGATGACGGAACGCGGCCACGGCAAGATCGTCAACATCTGCTCGCTGCAGAGCGAGGTGGTGCGGCCCGGCATCGCGCCGTACGCGGCCACCAAGGGTGCCCTGAAGATGCTCACCAAGGGCATGTGCGCGGACTGGGGCCCGTCCGGCGTCCAGGTCAACGGCCTGGGCCCGGGGTACATCGAGACCGAGCTGACCCGGCCGCTCGTCGAGGACGAGGAGTTCAGCGCGTGGGTGCGGCGCCGCACCCCGGCCGGCCGGTGGGGCCGTACCGAGGACCTCGTGGGCGCCCTGCTGTTCCTGGCCTCCCCGGCGGCGGACTTCGTCGGCGGGCAGATCCTGTACGTCGACGGCGGCATGACGAGCGTCTTGTGAAAGGGGCCCCGCGGATGCTGGGTTGTGTGATCCACGGTCAGGACGACCTGCGGGTGGAGGAGCTGGCGTCGCCGGTCCCCGGCCCGGGTCAGGTCCTCGTCGCGGTCCGCTACGGCGGTGTCTGCGGGTCCGACCTGCACTACTGGCGGCACGGCGGGGTGGGCGACTTCCGCCTGGCGGAGCCGATGGTGCTGGGCCACGAGGTGGTGGGGACGGCCCTCACGGGCCCCCTCGCCGACCGGGCCGTCGCCGTGCACCCCGCCACCGCGTGCGGGGTCTGCCCGGAGTGCCGCGACGGCCGGCGCAACGTCTGCCGGGACACCCGCTACCTGGGCAGCGCGGCCCGCACCCCGCACGTCCAGGGCGGCTTCGCGGCCCGGATCGCCGTCGCGGCCGAGCAGCTGCGGCCGCTGCCCGGGGGACTGGAGCCGCGCCGGGCGGCGCTGGCCGAGCCGCTCGCGGTGGCGCTGCACGCGGTGCGCCGGGCCGGGCCGGTCGCCGGGAAGCACGTCCTGGTCACCGGTGCCGGGCCGATCGGCTGCCTGGTGGTCGCGGCGGCCAGGGCGGCGGGCGCGGCACACGTGACCGTGACGGACCTGCTCCCGGCGGCGCTGGCGTACGCCCGCACCGCCGGCGCCGGCACGGCCGTACGGGCCGACGATCCGGCGGATCCCGGATGGCCGTCCGAGGTGGACGTGGCCGTCGAGGCGTCCGGGGTGGCCGCGGGGCTCGGCACCTGTCTGCGGCTGGTGCGGCGCGGCGGGGTCGTCGTGCAGCTCGGGATGCTGCCGCCGGGGCAGAGTCGGTTCGCGGGCAATCTGGTGGTCAGCCGGGAGATCGAGCTGCGCGGGGCGTTCCGCTTCGACACCGAGTTCGACGACGCGCTGGCGCTGCTGGCCGCCGAGGACTCCTTCGACGGGCTGGTCAGCGCGGTGGTGCCGGTGCGGGAGGCGGAGTCGGCGTTCGCCCTGGCGGCCGACCGCGGCCGGTCCTGCAAGGTGCTGCTGGACTTCGGCACCGCTTGAGACCCTCTTTCGCGGCGTCAGCGGCGCCACAGCGGGTGTTCCCGGTCGGCCCAGTCCGGGCTGACCGATCCGGTGCGCATGCCGCGGCGGGCCTCCGGGTCGCCCAGGGCCATGCCGATGTGGCCGGCCAGGACGATGCCGATGGTCAGGGCGAGCCAGTCGTGCACGAAGGTCGCGCTGGTCCGCCACATGATCGGGGTGAGGTGGGTGAACCACATGAGCAGCCCGGTGCCGAGCATGACCAGCGTCGCGCCCGCGATCCACGCGGCGTAGACCTTCTGGCCCGCGTTGAACTTGCCGGCCGGCCGGGACCGGGCCCGCCGGTCCCGGCGCAGGGCGGCGCGCAGCCAGCGGCGGTCGTGCGGCCCGAAGCGGTTGAGGTGAGCGAGGTCGGCGCGCAGCGCGCGGGAGGCGAGTCCCGCCAGGACGGGGACGGGCAGGGCGAGGCCGGCCCACTCGTGGACGCGGACGACCAGTTCGCGGCGGCCGACGAGCTGCGCGAGTTCGGGGACGTACAGGAAGGCCGCCGTCAGGACGCAGACGCCCATGAGCAGGGCGGTCGTGCGGTGGACCCACCGTTCGGCCCGGCTGAAGCGGCGGATGCGGGTGGTGGCGGGCGGGGCGTCGGCGGGGTCAGCTCGTAGGGTCATCGTCGCGCCCGTTCGAACGGCCCACCCAGGCGTCGATGTCGTAGCCGCGCTTCTCCCAGTAGCCGGGCTTCACCTTCTCGGTGACGGTGATGCCCGAGAGCCACTTGGCGGACTTGTAGAAGTACATGGGTGCCACATACAGGCGGACCGGGCCGCCGTGGTCGTGGCCGAGGTCCTCGTCCTGCATGCGCAGGGCGACCAGGACGTCGGAGCGGCGGGCCTGGGCCAGGGTGAGGCTCTCGGTGTAGGCGCCGTCGAAGCAGGTGAAGCGGACGGCGCCGGCCCGTGCCCGCACTCCGGCCGCGTCGAGCAGGGTGGACAGCCGTACGCCCTCGAAGGGTGTCCCGGGCACCCGCCAGCCGGTGACGCACTGGACGTCCTTGACCATGCGGGTCTGGGGCAGGGCCCTCAGGTCGGCCAGGGTGTATTTCGCGGGGCGGTCGACCAGGCCGTCGACGGTGAGGCGGTAGGTCTGCGCGTTCTTGTGCGGTACGGAGGAGGTCACCGAGTAGTAGCGGAAGCCGCCCCCGTTGGGGAGCAGCCCGGTGAGGCCGGTGGGGTCCTTGTCGGCGGCGCTGCCCAGGAAGTCCTCCAGGCCGCGCTGGAGGACGGGGGCGGCGACGACGCCGAGGGCGCCCAGGCCGAGCGTGCCCAGGAAGACGCGGCGGCCCATGGGCGTGCCGCGTTCCTCGGGTGGTTCTGCTGTCACAGGCCCATTCGAGCACTCGGGGCGTGGACGGGGCCAGGGGTCCGGGCAGGCCGTCAGAATTCCGTCATCACTTCACGGAGCCGGAGCCGGAGCCGGAGGAGGAGCCGGAGCAGGGGGCCTCCTGGCCGAGCGCCGCCGTGCGGGCCGCGTGGAAGGCGGCGTACGGGTCGCGGGCCGGGTACGACCAGGGGGCCGGGGTGACGTGGTCGCCGATGCGCTGGAAGAGGGCGGCGGCCTCGGCGGGCCGCCCCTCGCAGAACTTGGCGTGCGCGAGGAAGTTCAGGTCGACCAGGCGGCGGGGGTGTCCGTCGTGCTCCCATTCGAGCCACCAGTCGAAGGCGGCCTTCATCACGTCGGCGGCCCGGTGGTCGCGCCAGTGCCGGGCCGTCGTCGGGTCGGCGGGGGCGTGGCCGCGGACGGCCAGGGCCCGGTAGCGCTCGGCGTGCGCGACGATCGGGAGAATGGCCAGCGGGGAGTCGGCGGGCGCCTGCTCGGCCGCCCAGGACGCGAAGTCGTAGACCTCGTGCAGCTGGTCCGGTCCTGCGTCGGCGCGGCGCTCGGCGAGCAGGGCGACCATCAGGTGGTGGGCGTGGTGGTGGTCGCGGTGGCGGGCCCGGACCTCCTCGAAGATCCGGACGGCGTCGGCGGTGCCCTCGCGCTCCAGCATCAGCAGGCCGAGCCACGGGGTGGGGTCGGCGGGTGCGGCCTCGGCGGCAATCCGGCAGGCCGCGCGGGCGCTGGCCGGGGTCTCCTTGCCGCGCAGGGCGCGCCGGACGTGGGCGAGGGCGAGCAGGACGGCGGCGTCGGCGCAGCCGGGTTCGGCGAGCAGCCACGCGTGGGCGTGGGCCGCGGCGTAGGGATCGAGGGCGAGGACGGTGATCCGGTGTCCGCGCCGGTCCCAGTCGTCACCGGTGCGGGCGAGCAGCGAGCGGGCGGCCTGCCGTCGGCCCTGGGCCTGCGCGGCACGGGCGCAGGCCAGCTCGGCGTCGTCGAGGGCCGGGTCGGTGACGGGCGGCACGGTGAGCGGGGGCGCGGTGAGCGAAGGGTCGGTGAGCGAAGGGGCTGCCACCCTCGGGTCAGCGAGCGCGGCCTGCACGGACGTGGCCTCCGCGAACGCCGTGTCGACGGTCGCGGCCGGGCGCTCTCGGCTCCCGGACGGGGACGAGGGGGGTGGTGGGGGCACTGCGGGACTTCCTCGTGCTTCTCGGTGACGGGCCGGGGCAGGGCGCCGCGTACGGCTCGGGCGGCGGGCACGTCATCGGCCCGCAATCGGCCGATCACCCTCAGCAAACCGCCAGCCCGTGCTTGCCGTCAAGCGCCGGGGTCACATGACGGCCGTCAACTGCCTTCCGACGGCAGGGAGTTGGCGAACCTCCGCACCGGTCGCGGCACCGTGGGGGGCGCGAATGTGGCGTACGCCATGGCGCGGCCCGCTCCCGTCCCTCAGCATGGCCGCACGGTCGCTCCGCGCCGCACCCGGCGCCGCGACCGCGTCAGGCGCCCGGAGCAAGGTACTCCCCCGAGGCACGTTCCTCCGGGCACTCGCAGGGCGCCGAGTGCGCCCCGAGGCTGCGGTCGGTGACTCCCCGTCCCGTGGCCCGACCCGATGATCGAGGTACGCAGCGTGTCGGTTCTGGTTCTGCTTCTCGCCGTGAGCGCCGCCTGCTGCCTGGGTTTCGGATTCGTCCTCCAGCAGAACGCGGCCCAGAAGGCGCCCCTCGGCGACTTCCTCTCGCCCCGGATCCTGCTCGACCTGATGCGCGTGCCACGCTGGCTCGGCGGTATGGGACTGATGGTGGCCGGCATGGCGCTCGGCGCCACCGCCCTCGGCCAGGGCCAGGTGTCGCTGGTCGAGCCGCTGCTCGCGACCAACCTGCTCTTCGCCCTCGCGCTCTCCCGCCGCCAGACCGGACAGCCGCTCGGCCGGCAGGGGTGGTCGGGCCTGCTGCTGCTCGGGGGCGGGGTGAGCGCGTTCATCGTGGCGGGCGAGCCGCGCGGCGGCACGGCGGTCTCCGATCCGCTGCGGCACTGGCTGATCATCGGCGGGATGGTCGGCCTCGCCCTGCTCCTCACCGCGTACGCCAAACGCTCACGGCTGTCCTCGGGCCCGGTGCTCCTCGCCCTCGCGGCCGGGCTGCTCTACGGCGTCCAGGACGCCCTGACCCGGGTCAGCGGTGAGCGCTTCTCCGACGGCGGTCTCGTCGAACTGCTCACCGGCTGGCAGCCGTACGCCGTGCTGGTGCTAGGAGTGACCGGCCTGGTGCTGGTGCAGAGCGCCTTCGAGACGGCGCCCCTGCGGATGTCGCTGCCCCCGCTGACCGCCGCCCAGCCGCTGGCCGGGATCATCTGCGGGGTGGGCTTCCTCGGGGACCGGCTGCGTACCGACGCGGGCGCGCTGGCCTGGGAGGCGGCGGGGCTCGCGGCGGCCGTGGTGGGCATCATGCTGCTCGGGCTGCACCCCGCGATGCCGCAGGGCGCGGCACCGCGCGAGCGGGTGCCCGACCTCCAGGCGATCTGACCTCCAGCGCTCCGACGTCCGGCGCTCTGACGTCCGGCGCTCCGACGTCCGGCGCTCTGACCTCCGGCGCTCTCACCCCAGGCCGCTCCGCCCCTCCTCCCCCTCCTGCCTCCGCCCGCTCTGCCGCACGGCCGGCCGCCCCTGCTTGGATGGGCGTATGAGCGCTGCTGACGAGATCCTCGACGTCGTCGACGAACACGACCGGGTCGTGGCACAGCTTCCCCGCGGGCAGGTGTACACCGAGGGCCTGCGCCACCGCTGCGTCTTCGTGCGGGCCAGGGACGCCGAGGGGCGCCTCTTCGTGCACCGCCGCACCTCGACGAAACTGATCTTCCCCTCGCTCCACGACATGTTCGTCGGCGGGGTCGTCGGTGCGGGCGAGACCTACGACGACGCGGCCCTGCGCGAGGCCGAGGAGGAACTCGGGGTGAGCGGTCTGCCGCGCCCGGAGTTCCTCTTCACGTTCCTCTACGACGGCGGCGCCCGCGGGACCTGGTGGTCGGCCGTGTACGAGGTGCGCTGCGAGCTGCCGGTGAACCCCCAGGTGGAGGAGGTGGCCTGGCACGCCTTCCTCACCGAGGAGGAGGTCGAGGGCCATCTGGGCGACTGGGAGTGGGTGCCGGACGGGCTCGCGGCGTACGAACGGCTCAGGGCGTTGCGGGCGGCCGACTGAGCGCGGCGAGTCCGTGGACGGGCGGCAGGTAGGGTCCGGCACGTGAGCGAGTTCGTGCGGAACGTCCGGTTGTGGTTCGCGCCCGAAGGGGTCCGGCAGGAGGGGGTGACGCCCGACTACCGGTTCTCGCTGGCCAACGAGCGCACCTTCCTGGCCTGGCTGCGCACCGCGCTCGCGCTGATCGGCGGCGGGTTCGCGGTGGACCAGTTCCTGCCGGACCTGCGCTGGGGCTGGCGGGTGGGGCTGGCGCTCGCGCTGCTCGCGGCGGGCGTGCTCTGCTCCCTGCGGGCGGTGAACCACTGGGTGCGCTGTGAGCGGGCGATGCGGCGGGGCGAGGACCTGCCGGTCTCGCGTTTCCCGGCGCTGCTCGGCGTCCTCGTCGCCGTGGTGGCCGTCGCGATGGTCGTCGTGGTGCTGGTCGGGTGGGAGGGGTGAGCGGCGACCGCGATCCAGGGCTCCAGCCGGAGCGGACCCGGCTCGCCTGGCGGCGTACGACGCTGTCGAGCACCGTCGCCGCCGTGCTCGGCATGAAGGCGGCCCTGCACGGGGGCGCGTCGGCGTCCGCGATCGCGGCGTGCGTGGCGTGCGGCGGGCTCTGGCTGGGCTTCCTCGCCCTCGCCCACCACCGCATCCGCGTCCTCGCCTCGGCGGCCGCTCCCCCGGCCCTGCACCCCCGCCGCGCCACGGCGGCGGCACTGTGCACGGTGGCGCTGGCGGTGTGCGCGGCAGCGCTGGTGATCTAGCGCCTCTCGGGTCGTCCGGGGTCCTCTCGCGGCTGCGGGTCTCACTCTCCCGACTCGTCCGGCCAGTCCACCGTCACCACGATCTTTCCGCGGGTACGGCCCTCCTCGCTCCGCCGGTGCGCGTCCGCCGCGCGCTCCAGCGGGAACGTCTGCGAGACGTGGACCGAGACGACGCCCTGTTCGGCCAGCTCCGCGAGCCGGGTGAGGTCGTCGGGGTCGGGGCGGACGAAGGAGTAGTGGCCGCCGTAGTCGACGACGTCGCCGTCGGCGATCGACACCAGCCGTCCCTCGGGCGCCAGCAGGTTGGCGGAGGTCTTCAGGGTGTCGCCGCCGATCGTGTCGAAGGCGGCGTCCACGCCCTCGGGGGCCAGCCCGCGCACCCGTTCGGCCAGGCCGTTCCCGTAGGTCACGGGCTCGCCGCCCAGGGAGCGTACGAATGCGTGGTTGGCCTCGCTCGCGGTGCCGATCGGGCGGGCGCCGAGATGGCGGGCGAGCTGCACGGCGATCGAGCCGACGCCGCCCGCCGCCGCGTGGATCAGGACGGTCTCGCCGCGCTTGACCTGGAGGGCCTTGGTGAGGACCTGGTAGGCGGTGAGGCCCACCAGGGGCAGGCCGGCGGCCTGCTCCCAGGTGAGGTTGCGCGGCTTGCGGGCGAGGGTGCGCACAGGGGCGGCCACGTACTCGGCGAAGGTGCCGCGGGAGAGGAAGTCCTCGCGGACGTAGCCGATCACCTCGTCGCCCACCGAGAACTCGCCGACGGCCGGGCCCGGCTGGACGACGACACCGGAGACGTCCCAGCCCGGCACCACCGGGAAGACGGCTTCGAGGGCGCCGTCGAGATAGCCCGCCCGGCACTTCCAGTCGACGGGGTTGACGGCGGCCGCCCGCACCTTGACCAGCACGGAGTCGGGGCCGACCTTGGGGTCGCGGACCTCGCCGTACTCGAGGACCTCGGGACCGCCGTACCGGCTGTAGCTGATGCCCTTCATGCCACCGACCCTCCGGGGTACTCGCACGCCACGCAAGCCGGATGCCCGGATATGCGCCGTTCGCGTGGCAGCCTGTCCGACGTCATCCCCGTACCCCCGAAGGTGAGCGCCATGACCACCCTTCACCAGGAGCACCCGGCCCACTCCCACGCGCACGGCCCGGAGTGCGGACACCCGCGGGTCCCGCACGGAGACCATGTGGACTACGCGCACGACGGGCATCTGCACCGCGAGCACGGCGGCCACTGGGACGAGTGCGAGCCGGGCGGCCATCTGCCCCACGAGGTGCACGAGCACCGGCACGGCGAGGGCTGCGGACACCCCGGCGTGGTCCACGGCGACCACGTCGACTATCTGCACGACGGGCACCGCCACGCCGAGCACGAGGGGCACTGGGACGACCACTGAACACCGCACCGGCCCCGCGCACATTCCTCACACGGCTCCCCGGGTTCTCCCCGGGGGGCCGCCGTCGTCCTATCGTGGCTCCGATCACTTTGCGCACACCCTCTGGACGTACATACCGACCGGTCGGCATCATGGTGCGGGTCACCGTTCACCCGTCCGTAGGAGCGATGTATGACCCCCGACCACCCGCCCGGACTCGACCTCGACCGGCTGCGCGCCCTGCTCGACCGTGAGCGCCCCGGTCTGGTCGACGGCCCCCTCAGCGGCCGGCTGATCGAGGGCGGACGGTCGAACCTCACCTACGCGGTCACCGACGGCGGATCCCGGTGGGTCGTCCGGCGGCCCCCGCTCGGCCATGTCCTGGCCACCGCGCACGACATGCGGCGCGAGCACCGCGTGATCGACGCCCTGTACCCGACCAGTGTGCCGGTGCCGCGTCCCGTGCTGCTGTGCGAGGACGACGAGGTGCTGGGGGCGCCCTTCTACGTCATGGAGTTCGTCGAGGGCACGCCCTACCGCACGGCCGACCAGCTGGGCCCGCTCGGCCCGGAGCGCACCCGCGGCGCGGTGCTGTCCCTCGTGGACACACTCGTGGAACTGCACGCCGTCGACCCGGCCGCCGTCGGCCTCGCCGACTTCGGCCGCCCCGAGGGCTTCCTCGACCGGCAGCTGCGCCGCTGGGGCAAGCAGCTCGACGCCTCCCGCAGCCGTGACCTGGCCGGCATCGACGAGCTGCACGCCGCGCTCGGCCGGTCGCTGCCGTCCTCCCCCGCCCCGGCGGTCGTGCACGGCGACTACCGGCTCGACAACGTCCTGATCGGCGAGGACGACACGATCAGGGCGATCCTCGACTGGGAGATGTCCACGCTCGGCGATCCGCTGACCGACCTGGGCCTGCTGGTGATGTACAGCGTGCCGCTGGAGATGCCGGAGTCCCCCGTCTCCACCACCGCCTCGGCCGCGGGCCACCCGACGCCGGCCGAGCTGATCGAGCGGTACGCCGCACGCTCGGGGCGCGATGTTTCGGCCGTCTCCTGGTACACGGCGTTCGCCTGGTTCAAGCTCGCCGTCATCCTCGAGGGCATCCACTACCGCTACACGCTCGGCCAGACGGTGGGCCGCGGCTTCGACCGCATCGGCGAGCTGGTCCCCGTCTTCATCCACCACGGCACGACCACTCTCCAGGAAGGCTGACGCCATGGACTTCGCGTTCGACGCACGCACGGAGGAGCTGCGCGCCAGGCTGCTCGCCTTCATGGACGAGTACGTCTATCCGGCCGAGGCGGTCGCCGAGGAGCAGCGCGCCCTGCTCGCCTCGCCGTGGGACACCCCGGCGGTCGTGGAGGAGCTGAAGGCCGAGGCCCGCCGCCAGGGTCTGTGGAACCTCTTCCTGCCCGACGCGGAGTACGGCGCCGGCCTCACGAACCTCCAGTACGCGCCGCTGGCCGAGATCACCGGCCGCTCCCCGCACCTGGCGCCGACCGCTCTGAACTGTGCCGCGCCCGACACCGGCAACATGGAGGTGCTCTCGCAGTTCGGCACCGAGCAGCACAAGAAGCAGTGGCTGGAGCCGCTGCTGGCGGGGGAGATCCGCTCTGCGTTCGCGATGACCGAGCCGGAGGTGGCCTCCTCCGACGCCACGAACATCACCACGCTCATCGAGCGGGACGGCGACGACTACCTCGTCACGGGCCGCAAGTGGTACATCTCCGGGGCGATGAACCCGGACTGCACGATCTTCATCGTGATGGGCAAGACGGACCCGGACGGCTCCGACATCCGCCGTCAGCAGTCCATGGTGCTGGTGCCCCGCGACACCCCCGGGGTGACCGTCAAGCGGGCGATGAAGGTCTTCGGGTACGAGGACCACTCGCACGGCGGCCACGCCGAGGTGGTCTTCGACCACGCGCGCGTGCCGGCGACCAACCTGATCGGCGAGGAGGGCGGCGGCTTCGCCATCGCCCAGGCCCGGCTCGGGCCCGGCCGCATCCACCACTGCATGCGGCTGATCGGCATGGCCGAGCGGGCCATCGAGCTGATGTGCCGCCGGGCCGTGTCGCGGGACGCGTTCGGCAAGGCGCTGGCGCAGCAGGGCGTGGTCCACAACTGGATCGCCGACGCGCGTGTGACGGTCGAGCAGCTGCGGCTGCTGGTGCTGAAGACGGCCTGGATGATGGACACGGTGGGCAACCGGGGCGCGCACACCGAGATCCAGTCGATCAAGATCGCGACGCCGCGGGCGGTCGTGGACATCCTGGACCGGGCGATCCAGCTGCACGGGGCGGGCGGGGTCAGCCAGGACTTCCCGCTGGCGGAGCTGTACGCCTCGGCGCGGACGCTGATGATCGCAGACGGGCCGGACGAGGTGCACCAGCGGTCGCTGGCTCGGCGGGAGTTGAAGAAGTACCTGTGAAGCGGGGGTGTGGGCGGTGGGGTTTCGCCCCCGCCGCCCCTTCCCTTCCCGTCCCTGAGGGCTGCGCCCCCGGACCCCCGGACGGGCTGGAACATCCCTACGGGCGCAGTTTTGGGCGCAGTTATGGGCGCAGCGCCCTCAGCAGCAGGTCGGCCAGGTGGTCGGCGACCTCCTGGGGGGCCATCGGGCCGTCGGGGCGGTACCAGGTCGACAGGTGGTGCACGGAGCCGAAGTGGTAGTCCACGATCAGGTCGGCCGGGGTCGCCTTCGAGAAGACGCCCTCCTGCTGGCCCTCCTCGATGAGGGCGCGGAAGCGTTCGTGGTAGCGGCGGCGCTCGGCGCGGACCTGCTTGTTCTTCTCGGGGCTGAGGTGGTGCATCGAGCGGAAGAAGATCGACGCGTCGTCGAGGTTGTCGATCGTCGTGACGACCACGTCGGCCGCCGCGCCTCTGAGCCGCTTCTCGATGGGTTCGTCGGCGTTCGCGAACGCGTCGAGCCGCTCCTGCTGGATGCGCAGCACGCGCGCGTACACCTCGTGCAGGAGGTCGTCCTTGGAACCGAAGTAGTGGTACAGCGCCCCCTTCGTGACGCCTGCCGCCTCGACGATCTCCTGGACCGAGGTGCGGTCGTAGCCCTGCTCCGCGAAGAGCCGGGTGGCGGCGGCGAGAAGCCGTTGCGGAACAGGCGCCTCTGTACCGTCCGTCGTCCTGGGCACTGCCGCCACCTGCCTTCCGTTCGCCTTACTGGCTGTCTTGCGCGCGGGAACGAAGTTCCCGACGGAGGATCTTCCCACTCGCCGTCTTGGGCAAGTCGGGCAGGATCTCCACCTGCCGCGGATATTTGTAGGCGGCCAGTCTCTCCTTGCAGTACACCGCCAGCTCATCGGGGTCCGTGTCGGTCCCCGGACGCAGGCTGATGTACGCCTTCACCGTCTCCCCGCGGTACCCGTCGGGCACCCCGACGACGGCCGCCTCGCGCACCGCCGGGTGGGTGTACAGCACGTCCTCGACCTCTCGCGGCCAGACCTTGAAGCCGGACGCGTTGATCATGTCCTTCTTGCGGTCGACGACGTACAGCCAGCCCTGTTCGTCCATGAAGCCGATGTCGCCGGTGCGCAGCTCGCCGTCGGGAAAGGTCTCGGCGGTGGCGTCGGGGCGGCGCCAGTAGCCGGGAACCACCTGGGGTCCCCGTACGAGGATCTCGCCCTGTTCGCCGAAGGGCACCTCCTCGCCCCGGTCGTCGACGATCCGTACGACCGTGTCGGGGCCGGGGACGCCGACCGCGAGGGTCCCGGAGGCCGGGTCCACGGGTGCCTCCCGGTGGGGCGGCACGGAGGCGCAGGGGGCGCTGCACTCGGTGAGGCCGTAGCCGTTGCGGATGTACGGCCCGAAGCCGGCCCGGAACTTCTCCACCAGGGCCGGCGGCAGCGGGGCACCGCCGGAGGAGATGTTCACGAAGGAGGAGAAGTGGTCCCGGGTGACGTCCGGGTGGGCGGCCAGCGCCATGAACGCGGTGGAGGGGCCGACCGTGTAGTGCGGGCGGTGCTCGGCGAACGCCTCCAGGACGAGGCCCGCCTCGAAGCGGTACGTCAGGACGAGCGTGCCCGCGCTGTTCAGGCAGGCGCCCAGCTGGCAGACCATGCCGGTGATGTGGAACAGGGGCGCGAGCGCGTAGTACACGGGCCCCTCGGGCAGATGCAGGCCGGTGCTCTGCCGTTCGGCGTTGTACATGAGGTTGGCGTGCGTGTTGGTGGCGCCCTTGGGCGCGCCGCTGGTGCCCGAGGTGTAGCTGATCAGGGCGATGTCCGCGCCGGCCGGGTCACGGTCGGCGGGCGCCGGGTGCCCGGCGCGGGCGACGGCGGTCAGGTCGTCGGCGTCGGAGGCCTGTGGGAGCCTCTCGAAGGTGAGCACGCGCGCGTCGCCGCGCGTCTGGAAGTCCAGCTCGCACGCGGTGAGCACGATCCGCACCGGCGAGTCGGCCGCCGCCTGGCGCAGATACGACTCCCAGGCGCGGTCGGCACAGATCAGCGCGGCCACCTCGCCGTCCCGCAGGACGTGGCCGACCTCCCCCGACTTGTACATGGGGTTGACGGGGACGACGATCGCGCCCGCCTTCCACGCGCCCAGCACGGCGAGCACGAACTGCGGGGAGTTCTGCAGCAGGACGGCGACCCGGTCGCCCCGCTCCAGGCCGCGGGCCGCCAGGTGCCCGGCGACCGAGTCGCTCAGCTCGTCCGCCTCGCGGTAGGTGAGCCGGCCGTCGAAGTAGGCGAGGAAAGGGCGCTCCGGGGCCTCGGCGGCGGACCGGCGAAGGGCGTGCACCAGCGAGGCGGCCGGGTCGACCGGGCCGCGCTGGGCTTCGTCGAGGAGGTCCAGCCAGGGCTTGGCGGCGTAGCGGGAGGCGGTCACTTCGCGGCCTCCCACTTCTGCTGGATGTGGTTCATGGTGGACAGCCAGCGCTCGGGGTCACCGGCCCGCGCCTGGTAGTACCCGGCGACCTCGGGGTGCGGCAGGATCAGGAAGCGGTCCTCGGCGATCCCCTCGAAGAGGGCGTCCGCCACGTCCGCCGGCTCGATCGCGGTCGGCTTGAGGACGAGGTCGCCCGCGGTGCCGGTGGCGTCGAGCATGTCGGTGCGGACGCCCTGGGGACAGATCGCGTGGACCTTGATCCCGCGGTGGCGGTACGTCAGCGACAGCCACTCGGCGAAGGCGTACGCGCCGTGCTTGGTCACGCTGTAGGGAGCGGCGCCGATCATGGTGAGCAGTCCGGCGGCGGAGACGGTGGAGACGAACCGGCCCGAGCCGCGCTCCAGCCAGTCGGGGATCAGGGCGTCCGCCGCGCGGACATGGGCCATCACGTTGACGTCCCAGGCCAGTGCCCACACCGGTTCGCCGGCCGCCTCGGACTCGCCCGAGGCGACACCGGCGTTGGCGCAGTAGACGTCGACGCTGCCGCCGAGTGCCTCGCGGGCCTCGTCGATGATCGCGGAGGCGTCGCCCGGTACGGCGGTCCCGCCGACCTCCTCGGCCACGGCCTTCGCCCGGTCCGCGTCCAGGTCGTTGACGACGACCCGTGCGCCCTCCGCCGCGAAACGCCGGGCGAGCGCGGCACCGATGCCGCCTCCCGCCCCGGTGACGACGACTCCTGCACCTCGAACGGCTTCCACCATCGATCTCCTTCGACCCGGCTGGCTGGGGCGCCACGGCGCCCTGCGCTCCGACCGCCAGACTAACCGGTCGGTATGTTTCGGAAAAGGGGAAGCGCAACACCGTTAAGGGGCGCGGGGCCGTATCGCTGTGCGGCGGCTCCGCACCGGAGCGCGATCAGCCACCCACACCAGGAGCCGGCATGCATCTGCCCAGACGAACCCTGCTCGCGGCGACGGCGGCGGCCGCCACCCTCCCGGCGACCGCGACCGCGACCGCGACCGCGACCCCGGCCCCGGCCCCCGCCGCCGCGGCCCGCCGCACGCGGACCGGCTTCGAGCGCCTGCGGGCGGCCGGGTACGCCCAGCTCGGGGGAGAGCGGACCGGGATCGTCACCAACCCCACCGGCGTGACCCGCGACGTACGCCACATCGTCGACGTGATGCACGCCGACGACCGGGTGGACCTGGTCGCCGTGTTCGGCCCCGAGCACGGTTTCCGGGGCACCGCGCAGGCGGGCGGCTCCGAGGGCCGCCACGACGATCCGGCGACCGGTCTGCCCGTCTACGACACCTACCTCAAGAGCGGGCAACCGCTTGCGGACGTGTTCACCGCCTCCGGCGTCGACACGGTCGTCTTCGACATCCAGGACGTCGGTGCCCGCTTCTACACGTACATCTGGACGCTGTACGACTGCATGGAGGCGGCGCGGCTGGCCGGGAAGCGGTTCCTGGTGCTGGACCGGCCGAACCCGGTGACCGGGCGGGCGGCGCTGGGCCCCGTGCTGCACCCGGAGTTCGCGACCTTCGTGGGGCGCGAGCCGATCGCCCAGGCGCACGGGATGACGGTGGCGGAGCTGGCCCGGCTGTTCAACGCGGAGTTCCTGGCCGCGCCGGTGGAGCTGGAGACCGTACCCATGAGCGGATGGCGGCGCGCGGACTGGTACGACGCCTCGGGGCTGCCGTGGGTGCCCGCCAGCCCGAACATGCCGACGCCGGAGACGGCCCTGGCGTACGCCGGGACCTGTCTGTTCGAGGGGACGAACCTGTCGGAGGGCAGGGGCACGACCCGCCCGTTCGAACTCCTCGGCGCGGAGGGCGTCGACGGGCGGTGGGCGGAGGCCGTGAACGCCCTCGGGCTGCCCGGAGTGCGTTTCCGCGAGGCGTATTTCGCGCCGGCCTTCTCCAAGTTCCAGGGGAGGACGGTCGGCGGGGTGCAGCTCCACGTGGACGACCGGGACGCCTTCGACCCGGTCCGCACCGGCATCGCCCTCCTGGTGACCGCCAGGAAGGTCTGGAGCGGCTTCGGCTGGCGTGCGGATCACTGGATCGACAAGCTGACGGGCTCGACGTGGGTGCGTACGGCGATCGACAAGGGGGCGGAGGCCGACGAGGTGGTGGCGGGCTGGCAGGAGGAGCTGGCCGCGTTCCGGCGGGTGCGGCGGGAGTATCTGCTGTACCGGTGATCCGGTGTGCCCTGTACCGGTGAGCCCCTGTACCGGTTGGGCCCGTGGGCCATGACATCTGGTCAACTCCCGCCGCTCGCAGGACGATGCGCCCACCTGGCGCGCGGCAGCGGGGCGTTCGCGCTGCGCGGCCTGCCCGAGGGAGTACGTGCGGTCAAGTCCGTGACGCTGCTCCAAGGGGCCTTCTCGCACTACGCGTTCGCCGCGCAGCTGCCGCACGACCCGCGCGCGGGCGGCGCGCTCCAGGGGCAGCAGCACCGCATCGACGGTCCGCTGGTGTGCTGTCACTCGCGGCACGACACGGCGCTCGGCACGGTGTATCCGCTGGCCTCCCGGATGGCGGGCGACGCGCGCGGGGCGGTCGGGGAGCCGCTGGTGGGAAAGCTGCTGGGCGCCAAGTGGGGGGCGTTGGGCTTCGACGGTGTGCGGGCGGTGCCGGGCACACGCGCGTGCACGCTCGCCGAGGCGCTGTCGGCTCCGCTGCCGGCGTCGGGCTGCGTGAACGTGGACGCGGCGGCCGTGGTCCGGCGCGGCGGCCCGCCGTCCGGGGCGCACAGCGACATCGTGCACCCCGAACTGGCGCGGGTGGTGCTGGCGGCGGGCCGCGTCCGCTGAGGCCGCGGCCCGCCTGTCAACCGGCTACCGGCTACCGGCTACCGGCTACCGGCTACCGGCTACCGGCTACCGGCTACCGGTGCGAGGTGAACTCGACCACCTGCTGGTAGGTGGGCCGGTTCTGCCAGCTGATGTTGCCGTGCTTGATGCCGCCCAGGGTGCGCTGGACGATCGAGTCGGCGCACCACTGGTTGCCCGCCGCGCACAGGGTGTCGCCGGGGTAGACCTGGGCCGCGGTCCGGCCGGCCGCCTCCTTCAGGGTGGTCAGGAGGAGGTCGCGGCAGGCGCTGAGAGCGCCGCCGCCGCAGTACTTGCGGCCCAGCGCGCCCTGCACCGGCTCACCGAGCACCGCCCTGATGTCCTTGTCGACATAGCTCCACCAGCCGTACTGGAAGGCGCTCCCGGCGTGTGCGCCGGTCGGGCCGTGCGCGGCCGACGGGGTCTCGTCGATGGGCAGGTTGTTCGTCATGGCGGTGTAGAGCGCGGTGCCGAGGCCGGGTTCGAACTCCGCCTTCACCAGCAGCGGCCACCAGGCGTCGAGGATGCGGATGGCGTCCGCGTCGGCGTACGTCTTCGAACCGGCCGTGGTCTCCGTGCGTCTGCCGCCCGCCGCCAGCCAGGTCTGAAGCCTGGCGACCGCGGCCGAGGCCGTGGGGTCGGTGACCGGGGAGCTGTTGACCACCTTCAGCAGGTCGGGCAGAACGTCCTGGGCGCGCAGATCGGCGAGGGCGGCGTCCGCCATCGCCTTGGTCAGCGACGCCCTGGTGACACCGCCGGCCTGGACCAGCCTCTTCACCCGGTCCTCCAGCAGGTTGCCGCGGTGCACCGAGCCGTTGCCCCACGGTGCGGTCGCGTAGTCCTTGGCCTGCTTGTTGTTCCAGGAGATGTAGTAGTCCTGGTCGATGGAGTTGGGGTGCTGCGAAGCGGGCGTGTACGCGGCCGTGTTGGTCGCCGGGTCCCAGCTTCGCCACTCGTACGCCGGCTGCGCCCAGACCGGGAACTCGGCGTCGACGCCGCTCGCCCGGACCGGGTTGTCGCCGCTGTTGTAGTAGGCGGTGTGTTCGGAGTCGGCGTAGAACCAGTTGAAGGTGTAGTTGATGTGCTGCACCGCGCTCTGGAAGGACTCCGGTCCCTTGACGTGGTCGGGGTCGTTCAGCATCTGGAAGCCGATGATGGAGTCGGCCTCGTGCAGGAACGACGAACGCAGGGTGGTGTAGGCGACCTTCTTGCCGCCGACGGTCGCGCGGTACTCGACGGGCCCGTACTTGGTGCGCCAGGCGCGCATCGTGTACGAACCGGCCGCGGTGCCGTCGGCCGTGGTCGGTTTCCAGGCGTTCTTCTGCTCGACCTTCTCCATGGGCGTGCAGGTGCCGCGGTACAGGTAGTGGATGTCGTCCTGGCACAGCTCGACGGCGTAGGTGTCGATGATGTCCTGGCCGGAAGTCGTGGCGCTCCAGGCGTAGTCCTGGCCCCGGCCCAGTTCGACGTACATGCTGAGGCCCGCGAAGGAGGCGCCGCGGGCGCTGATGCCGGGGCCCTGGAGTTCCTGGAGCAGCAGGAGCTGCGGGGCGAAGTACCCGGTCTGCGGGCCGAAGACGGCGACCGGGTGGCCGCTGGCCGTGTGGTCGCCGCTCACCACGAGGGCGTTGGACATACCGCGCCGGGCGGAGCTGACGGCGGTCTGCGCGGCCGTGACGGAGGCGCCGGTGGCACCGGTGCCGACGGCGCTGCCCGTGCGGTCGTACACGAGCGGTTCGGCGACGACCGAGCCGGGGTCGGGCAGGGCCTCGCCCTGCGGGTCCTCGGGCCGGACGGCGTAGGGGAAGCTCTTGCCGTCGTGGAGGGTCATGACGGCCTCGGGGTCGTTGCGCTCGCGGAAGGACTCCCAGACCGCGGTGCCCTGTTCGGCGCCGTACTTCTCCTGTGCGGCGAGCAGCGATATGGCGTTGTTGACCTCCCCGCCGCCGCCCGAGCCGAAGAGGGCGCCGATGACCGATCCGAGCGCCACCAGGTCGGTGATCTTGAAGTGGGCGATGCTGCCCGCGTTGGTGATTGAGTCCTTGTGGCCCGTGAGGACGTATTCACCGGGGAAGTAGCGGCCGCTGTCGGAGGCGTCGATATAGGCGTTGATGCCGGCCAGATAGGCGTTGGCGTCGGCCAGGGCCTGCTGGCCCCGGGCGCCGTTGGTGGCGATCGCGTTGTCGATCTGGGCCTGGAGGTCGGCCTCGGTATAGGGGGCGTGGCGCCAGAACTGCTGTTCCAGGCCCTGGTTGGAGGGATCGCCGCCCGCAAAGGAGGTGAGCTGGCCCCGGCCGACGTGCCGGAAGACGTCCATGAGCCACAGGCGGTCCTCGGCGGCCGCATAGCCGGCGCCGAACTCGGTGCCGTATCTGGTGGTACCGGTGATGTGCGGTACGCCCGTCTTCTTGTCGCGGACGATCGTGACGTCACCGCGGCCGGCGGGCTTGACGGTGGAGGCGACTTGATCGGCGGGAACTCCGAAGGACGCGTCGTTGAAGAACGTGTTGATCGTGGCGTTGGTGAGCGTCGTATGGCCCTTGGCCAGGTTGGCGTAGGGGCCGAGCTGGTCGGCGGCGTGCGCCGGCTGGGTGCCGAAGGCCTGGTTGAGCAGGATCTGGGCCAGCGTGGCGTTGCCGTTCTGGCCGGGCGGCAGGATGTCGGAACACTGGTTGCCGCAGTAGTCGTTGGCGGCGGTGACCTCGGCCGCTGCCGCCGTCTGGGAAAGAGGCGACAAAAGTCCTGCAATCAGGGCGCATATGGATGCGCTCTTCAGGAACCCGGGGATTCTGCCGGGAGTTCTCAGTGTGTCGAGTGCGGTGCGGGAGGTTCGCCGTGACATCGGCAACTCCTAGCGAGGGGGGGTGGCGGAGAGGTTACCGCCGGTATCCCCGGGATTGAAGATGAACATGCGTCACTTTTTGGAGTCGCCTCATCCGGCTTATGCACGGCATCGGAAAACGGATGGACGGGAAGGGAGCCGAATCGCGTGTCGATACGTCTATTCGGCGACGTCCGTACGACGACGCCGAAGTGACCGAAGTACAGGTGCAGATGTGACGGAGGTGCAAGGCGATGGCCGGTTTCCGGAGTCTGGCGAGACAGGTGCGCGACCCGCGGTGCGATCTGGCACTGCGGCGCTACTCACTCCGCAAGTGCCTTGAGCGATTCGCCCCCTACGGGCACAGGGCGACCTGGGACCATCTGTGCGACCGTGCCGGGTTCGGTCCCGAGGACCGCTCCCCCGATCCGGCGCGGCTCGTGGCCGCACTGGACGAGCTGGAGGCGGCGCGGGCGGTATGGCTGGCCTACGAGGTCGAGTTCGCCGACCGCCGCAGGAAGGAGAAGCACGACGGGCTGCGCCGGCCCGGCAGCGTGGACGACTGGCACCGGATGACGTGGGGCGGCTTCGGCGTCGCCTGGTGCGACGACCCGCGGGTCCACCCCCGTGAACCGCTGGCCGAGGTGCTGCGCCGGCTGATCGCCGCACTGGAGCGCGCACCGGGCTCCGGCTGCCCGGTGTGCGGCGGCGAACGGCTCCTGTGGAGGTACGACCTGGACCACGACCCGTCGGCCGGTCCGGTCTGCACGGACTGCGGAATACTCGTCCCGCGTCCCGTGCTCACGCCCGAGGCCCTGGCGTACGCCAGGCGCGGACGGCTGCTCGTATCGGCCTGATCCCACGCGGGATCCAGGTGAACGGCGGGGGTGCGCCGGGGATGCCGCACCCCCTTTTCATGCCGTCCTGCCCCGTCCTCGACTGGTGGCGGAGGGCCGCCGTACCAGTACGGGTGCGCCCAGCGTTCGTCGTGGGGCAGGGCCAGGAGGGCGGCGCGGGTGGCGAGGTCCGAGTTCGTCCCGCCAGGACTCCGCGCGCGGCGTCGCCGCCGGCTGAAGAGAGTGACGTTACCAGCGGCAAATCGGGTCGCTCCAGCCCTTTCCCGCGGGGAGAGTTGGGGGCGATGAGACATTCCTGAACCCTGCTGGAGGAGCCCATGTCGACGCTGCGCGTCACCGCCGAAGTACTGACCGTCCACGAGCATCCGGGCGCCGACGCCCTCGAACTGGCCCAGGTCGGCCTGTACCGGGCCGTCGTCGCCAAGGGCGTCTACCGCACGGGCGAGGCGGCCGTGTACATCCCGGAGCAGTCCGTGCTGCCGGCCGGGCTGATCGAGGAGCTGGGGCTCACCGGACGCCTGGCGGGCGGCAACGCGGACCGGGTCAAGGCGGTACGGCTGCGGGGCGAGCTGTCGCAGGGAATCGTGTGCCGGCCCAAGGCGCTGGCGGACGTCGATCTCGCGCGGGCGGTGAAGGAGGGGACGGACTTCGCGGAGCGGCTCGGCATCGTCAAATGGGTGCCGCCGATCCCGCCCACGATGAGCGGCGACGTGGAGTCCGCGCCGGACCTGCTGCCCTGGGTCGACATCGAGAACATCCAGCGGTATCCGGACATCTTCACGGCCGGCGAACCGGTCGTCCTCACCGAGAAGCTGCACGGGTCGGCGTGCCTGATGACGTATGTCGCCGACGAGGGGCGGGTGTACGTCTCCTCCAAGGGCTTCGGCGCGAAGTCGCTGGCGCTGAAGGAGGACGAGCGGAACCTGTACTGGCGCGCCGTGCGCGGCCACGGCGTCCCCGAGGCGGCCGCCCGTCTCGCCGAGCGGCTGGGCGCGCGGCGGATCGGCATCTTCGGCGAGGTGTATGGCGCGGGGGTCCAGGACCTGACGTACGGCGCCGACGGGCGCCGGGAGACCCTCGGGTACGCGGTGTTCGACGTGTCCGCGGAGATCGGGGGTGCGGTGCGGTGGCTGGACGCGGGGTCCGTGCTGGGGGATGAACTGCCGTTGGTGCCGCGGCTGTTCGAGGGACCGTACGACAGCGCGCGGGTGCTGGAGCTGGCCGCCGGGCGGGAGACGGTGTCGGGG
>NZ_JARGEF010000170.1:0-18608 GCF_033794725.1 Streptomyces sp. ID05-39B
AACCAACAGGACCCTCGACAAGTCCCATCGTTGCAGGTCAGGAGCACTCTCCGCTTATTTGATCAAGCCTCGGACGCCCCACCTCGTGAAAGCGCGAGGCTAGAGGCGTCCCGGCCCAGGGTGTGTAGCACTGCCCGGCACAGCCTGTCCTCGGCGAACCGAAAGTGGTAGTCGGGGTTGACGGAATAGTCGACGGCGATGGCCCGTACCATCGCCGAGCACAGCAGGGGCCGGTCCAGCAAGGACCGGGTCAGGGCCACCAGCCGATCGCCGACGGTGGCGCCCGGATCGTTCCCAGGGGATTGCCAGCAGTCCTCAACAAAGCCGTCGATATGCGTCTTCCACAGCGCTGCGAACAAGTGCACCTTGGAGGGGAAGTAACGATAGAGCGTGCCGAGTGCCAGGTCGGCGGCCTTGGCGACCTCCTGCATCTGCACTCGTTCGTAGGCCACATCGGCGCCCAGCTCGGCAGCGACTTCCAGAATGCGTTCGCGCCGTGCCACCTCCGTCGATGACGGTCAGCTCGTACGGGCGGGCGTTGGCCTGATCGGCACTGAGGGCGGTGGTGGTGGAGCGACGGGGATTTTCCTTTGCCCGGGTGAGGTTACTCCTTCGGTAAGATACCCAAGGGGGTATCTTACCGAAGGAGTGTGGGTTGTGGAACTGGCGATGGCGGCTGAGGAACTGAAGACGGTGGTCAACCGGCTGCGCCGGGCGCAGGGTCAGATCGCCGGTGTGATCAAGATGATCGAGGAGGGGCGGGACTGCGAGGACGTCGTCACCCAGCTCGCCGCGGCGTCCAGGGCTTTGGACAAGGCCGGTTTCGCGATCATCGCCACGGGGCTGCAGCACTGCCTGACCGATGCGGACATGGCTGCTTCCGGTGACCGGGAGCAGATGCGTACTCGGCTGGAGAAGCTGTTCCTTTCTCTGGCCTGAGCTGTGGTGCCGCGACGCCGGATCACCCGCCCGGTTCGGAGCTGTTGGCCACATGGCCTGGATACGAAAGGGGAGGGATCCGGAGCCAGGTCCCTCCCCTTTGTGGTGTGGTTCAGCGGTTGCGTAGTGCGGCCAGTGTGTTGTCGAGGTCGGCGGCGCGGGGGCGGTTGTGGGGGAGCTTGGCGAGCATGGCGGCCATGCCGCAGGTGTTGGTCAGGGCGGAGTAGACCAGACCGCCCGCGATGCCGGCGGAGATGAGCTGGAAGGCGGGGTGGACGACGAGCCCGAGCAGCAGGCCGAGCAGCACGGTCACTCCTGCGGTGAGCCTCACCTGTCGCTCCATTCCCCAGGTGGCGCGGGAGGCGCCCTGGGGGCGGTGGAGCTCGTGGCCGTCGGCCGCCCAGGCACCGGTGCCTCCTGACAGGGTGGCGGTGGTGACGCCGTTCTCTGCGAGGATCTTGCAGGCGTTCTCGGAGCGGGCGCCCGAGGCGCAGACGACCAGGACGTCGCCGCGGTCGGTGGCGTGACGGATGTCGGGCAGCGCGCGCCGGATCTGGTCGAGGGGGATGTTGAGCGCGCCGGGGAGATGACCGCCGGCGTATTCGCCCGGGGTGCGCACGTCGATGATGGTCAGTTCGTGCAGGCGGGTGCGCGCCTCGTCGGTGGCGAGGGCCGTGGGTGTGGTCATGGCAGATGTCATCCTTGTGTGTCGGAGTGTGCTGAGCTTGATCTGACGGGAGCCGGACTGAACGCGGTCCTGAGATGCGCGGTGGGGCTGGAGAAGCTCTCCTGGTCCCTGGTCTGAGCCGGTGGCGGCCCTCGTGTTCAGATGATCACGTCAACGAGCATGAAGGCCGCCACTGCCAGCAGTACGCTGGCGAAAACTCTCTGAAGGGTGGTGCCGGAGATCTTCGTCGCGAGGCGTTTGCCGTCCCAGGCTCCGAGGATCGCGGCTCCGGTGAAGGGGCCGATGATCTCCCAGTGGAGCCCGCTGCTGGTGCCGGTGCGGGCGGCGAGCGCGGCGAGTGAGTTCACTGTGATGACGAGCAGGCTGGTGCCCACTGCCCGGCGCATGGCCAGTCCCAGGACGCTCACCAGGGCGGGCACGGCGAGGAATCCCCCGCCGACCCCCAGAAAGCCCGTCACGGCGCCGAGTCCGGCACCGGCGCCGGCCGCCTTGCCGGGACGGATCCGGTCCGGCGGCCCGGACGCGGACGCGGACGGACGCAGCATGCGCAGGGCCGCCAGCGCGGCGATGACCGCGAACGCCGCCGTCAGCACCGCTTCGGGCAGGCGCCCGGCGACAGCTCCGGCGAGGAAGGCGGGGACGATGCCCGCCGCGGCGAACAACGCCCCTGTCTTCCATGCCACGTTCCCGTCGCGGGCGTGGGCGTACAGGGCGGTGGCGGAGGTGGCGGTGATGATGATCAGGCTGGCGGTGGTGGCGGCGGCCGGAGTGAAGCCGAGCAGATAGATCAGTGCCGGTACGGCAAGGACGCTGCCGCCGCCGCCGAGGGCCCCGAGCGCGAGGCCGATGACGGCCCCGGCGATGAGGGCGAGAACGAGTACGGTCACGCTATCCGGCCGCTGTTCCCGCGTTCGTCGACGACGGGGTGTCCGGCGGCGGCCCACGCGTTCATGCCGCCCTCGACGTCCACCGCGTGCGCTCCGCGTTCGGTGAGGAGCTTCGCGGCCTGCTGGGAGCGGTGTCCACTGCGGCAGATCACCACCAGCGGACGGCCCTGCGTCTCGGCGGGCAGAGTGCCGCCGGCGACCAGGTTCGTCAGCGGTACGTGGACGGCGCCCGGGGCGTGGCCCGAGTTCCATTCGGGCTTCTCGCGGACGTCCAGCAGGACGGCGTCAGGCCGGTCGCCGCTGGTACGGCTGTGTGCCTCGTCGACCGTGACACGGGGCCCGTTTCGGCGAAAGAGGAACATCACACGCTTCCTTCCTTGCGGGGGGACGGCCGAACTCAGGCGGAGGCCAGGGGCAGCCCGGCATCCGTCGCGGCGTCGAATCCGTCGTCGACGGCGACCACATCGCGGCCGGCGGCATCGAGCAGGGAGGCGGCGATCGCCGCGCGCATCCCGCCGGCGCAGTGCACCCACACCGTCCCGTCCGGCACCTCGCCGATACGGCCGTGCAGCTCGTGGATCGGGATGTGGACCGAGCCGTCGATGTAGCCGCCCACTCGCTCCGAGTCCCGGCGCACATCCAGGACGACCACCTCGTCGCCGCGCTCGCGCACCTGGGCAAGGTCGGCGAAGCGGGCACGCGGGAAAGAAGCGAGCCTCTCGCCCTCATGGACCCAGCCGGCCGGGTCGCCGGTGGCGGCGGCTGCCGGGCGGTCGATGCCTACCCGCGCGAGTTCCCGCTGCGCGGCGCTGATCTGCTCCGGGGTGTCGGCGAGCAGGGTGACGGGCTTGCCCCAGGGGATCAGCCAGGCCAGGTAGGTGGCGAGCTTGCCCTCGCCCTCGAAGTTGAACGAGCCGGCCACGTGCCCCTCGGCGAAGGCCGTGCGGCTGCGCAGGTCCACCACCCACTCCCCCGCGGCCAGCCGGGAGGAGATCTCGCCTGCGTCCGCACGCCTCGGCGGGGTGAGGTCGACGGGGGCGGGGCCGGCGGCGTTGGCCGGGCCCATGTGCGCGTAGTAGGCGGGCACGTCCTCCAGCCCGGCGAGCATCCGCTGGACGAAGGTGTCCACGTCCAGGGTGAGCGCGTCGTTGCTGGTGCGTTCCTTGCCGATCGTGGTCGCGTCCCCCTCGGCCTGGGCGGAGGAGCAGAAGCTGCCGAACCCGTGGGTGGGCAGCACCGCCACCTCGTCGTCCAGCTCGGCGGTCAGGCGGTGGGCGGAGGCGTGCTGGGCCCGGGCCAGCTGCTCGGTCAGCCGAGGCTCCACCAGGTCAGGGCGGCCCACCGTACCGATCAGCAGCGATCCGCCGGTGAACGCCGCCACGCCGCGCCCGTCCTGCTCCAGGACGTAGGCGGTGTGGTGCGGGGTGTGCCCGGGCGTGGCGATCGCACGCAGGACCAGACCCGCGTCCACGTCCACGGTGTCGCCGTCGGCGACCGGGGTGCGGGCGAAGGACACGTGCGCCGCGGCCGGCACCAGATAGGAGGCGCCGGTGACGCGGGCCAGCTCCAGGCCACCGGTGACGTAGTCGTTGTGCACGTGGGTCTCCGCCACGTACGCGATGCGCACCCCGCGCCTGGCGGCGGTGGCGATCACCTGGTCGATGTCGCGCGGCGGATCGATGACCACCGCGGCAGCGGCCCCGCCGGCCAGGTAGCTGCGGTTGCCCAGACCCTCGAACTCAAGGGTGTCGACGAAGAACACGACTGCGGCTCCTCCACAAGAACGGTGTACCCCGGGGGGTATTCGACACCTACTCTAACAGGGGTACCCCCGGGGGTATTCCTGTGGTCCTGGACGTCCCCCATATCTCCGGGTGCGGCATTGCGTCCGCTGCGCCGGGTACCCGGCGGGGTATCAAGGAACCGGGTTTTCCGCCTCACCGAAGGAGCAGCGCACCGTGTCCTACGACCGCACCGTCCGACTGGCCGTCACCGACTTCGACGCCGCCACCGCCGCCGTCCGCCAGGCCCTGGCCGACCAGAGGTTCGGCATCCTCACCGAGATCGACGTCCAGGCCACGCTGAAGGCCAAGCTCGGCCACGACATGGAGAACTACCTAATCCTGGGCGCCTGCAACCCGCCGCTCGCCCACCACGCCCTGGAGGCCTACCGCTCCATCGGCCTGCTCCTGCCCTGCAACGTCGTCGTCCGCCGCGACGGCGACCACACGCTCGTCCAGGCCCTCGACCCGGACACCATGGTCACCTCACCGGCCTGGACGCCCTCAAGCCCGTCGCCGACGAAGCCACCGCCCGACTCGACGCCGCGCTCAGCGCCCTGGCCGCCACCTGCCCTCTCCCCGGTTCGGCATCTGGCCGACCCCGGCACGCGGTGCGCGGATCGTGCCCACGCCTGGCAGCAGGAGAGTGGTGAGCCGGGCCCGTTTCAGTACGGAGGCCGCGGTCTCGATCCACTCCCAGTCGGTGTGCGAGCCGGGCCCGTAGTTGACCGAACTGCCCGCCAGACCGTCGCCGTGTGCGATCTCGATCGCGTCCACGCCGGCCTCGTCGAGCGCTGTCACGATGCGGGCGACATCGACAGGGCTGATGCGGTGGCGAACGGCGTGCATGCCGTCCCGGAGGGTGACGTCCTGGACGTAGATCTGCGTGGTCATCGGCTGTCCGCCTTCGCTGCGGCGATCCGCTCGGCGACTTGGAGTCCCGCCGCGGTCATGATGTCGAGGTTGCCTGCGTAGGCGGGCAGATAGTGTGCGGCGCCCTCGACCTCCAGGAACACCGACACCTGATGGGTGGGGCGCCGGGTGCCGGCTTCGAGCAGAGTGTCCAGTGGCTGGTCGCCGGGGATCTCGGTGATCTGCGTCTGCTGTTTGAGCCGATACCCCGGGACGTAGGCCGCCACGTCGGCCACCATCTTCTCGATGCTCTGCCGGATATCGGACCAGGCGGCCGGGTCGGGGGCATCGACCAGGACGAAGACCGTGTCACGCATGATCAGCGGCGGCTCGGCGGGGTTCAGGACGATGATCGCCTTGCCGCGCTGTGCGCCGCCGACCTTCTCGATCGCTCCGGCGGTCGTCGTGGTCTCGGATCGCACGAAGGCGCGGCCTGCTCGCGACTTTGGGTGAGCGAGCCGTGGCGGAGGCACGGCTGATGTTCCCGCATCAGCCTCCAAGCGCACGAGTCCGGCTGGACGCCCTCGGACCGAGCCTGGCGGACGAACTGGCACGGATGCACAGAAGGGCTCCGTTCCGCGGCAGCACGGCTCTCAGATCGTCGTTCTCCACGGACCTCAGACGATCCTGCTTTCCTACCGCAGGAGGTGAGCAGAGCCCGATGCGAGCGTTTCCTACTCGCCATTCCTGTTCACCGGGATCACTTCCAGGGTGCGCGAACCGTGCACCCCCTCGACCCGGTCCAGCCCGACGTCGCTGGTCGCTGAAGAACCGGAGATCCACGTCAACGGACTTACCGGTTCGAGGCGTTCGAGGCCCTGCGGCACCGCGGAGACGACCTGGTCCGGGACCCGTACGACGCAGATGCGCTGGTCGGGCATGAGCGTGATGCGGCGGCGGCCCTGGCCGGGGGAGCCGTCGAGGACGACGGTGCCGGACTCGGCGACGGCCACCGCGCACTCCGTCACCACACTGTCGATCCGGTCCAGCTCGTGCGGGGTGCTCTCGGCCCGGTCCGGGACCTGCTCGGCGTCGGCGTCCGCGAGCCAGGACTGCTCCAGCCCCGACGGCACCAGGACCGTCTGGAACCCCGCGCCGCCGGCATCCCGGCGAGCGTCGCGGGCAGGTCCGCTGCGGTGCAGCGGTGCACGATCGCCCGGTAGTCGGCGAGGTTCTCGGCCAGGAGGTCCGCCGTCTCCTCGACGCCGCGGTCCCCGTGCTCCCGCAGATACGTCCGCTCGATCGGAGCGTCCTCGCCCGAGACATCGGACAGCGCGCGCCGCACCCGGCCCAGGATCCGCTCCCTGCTGCTCACTTCGAGCCCCCCTTCTCCGAGCGGCCGCCGTCGGTCCGCGGCCACCAGTCGCGGAACGGCTCCACGGGTAGGGCCGGAAGATCCCGGGTACCGCTCCAGGCCTGCCCGGCCCCGGAAGCGAACGCGGATGCAGCCGCCGGGTGCGCGAGGTCGGCCGCTGTCCGGTGCGCAGGACACCGGGGCGGGCGAACGCCCAGCGGGCCGCCCGCATCGCCGCCCGCTCGGCCGCGTGCCCCTTGGCGGGCTTGAGCACCACCTTGTTGCCCTCGCGGACCACCAGCCCGCCCTGAACGACCCGTTCCCGCAGATGCACCAGCACCTCGGGGATGTCGATGGCGACCGGGCAGACCTTGTAGCAGGCCCCGCACAGCGAGGAGGCGTACGGCAGCGGGGCGTCGATCTCGCTTTCCGTGCCGCGCAGTTGGGGGCTGAGGATCGCACCGATCGGGCCCGGTTAGACCGAGCCGCAGGCGTGGCCGGAAGCGTGGCCGCAGGCCCACTCGTAGACCGGGCAGACGTTGAGACAGGCCGAGCAGCAGATGCAGTGCAGGGCCTGGCGGCCGACCTCGTCGGCGACGGAATCGGAGCGAAGCGGCCGACTTCGAAGAATCGGCACGCTCAACAGGAACCGGGTCCAACGCCCGCGCGGATCACCCCCTGCAGGAGACAGGCATACTCGAATCCCGAACGTTGATAGTTTTCTGATGTGGACCACTTCCAGATCGGCGTGCGGTCAACTCCTGGCGCCGCCCACACGCCGATGGGCTCCTCAGTACCGTCGTGCACCCGCGCCGCTCACCGGGGCTGCCGCCCGGTCGGCGTCGCGCGGCTGCCGTGCCGCCCGATCCCATCCCGCCGGCCCGGACGCCTGCGTCAGCCTGCTCGTCAGTCGCTCCCCCTCGATGTCCATGTCCGGCAGCGCTCGGTGCAGGAACCGGGGCAGCCACCATGCCTTACGGCCCAGGACCGCCATCACGGCGGGGACAAGCGTCATCCGGACAACGAACGCGTCCAGGAGCACGCCGACGCCGAGCGCAAAGCCCATGCCTTTGATGACCTGCATGTCGGCGAAGACGAACGACCCGAACACCGCGATCATGATCAGCGCGGCAGCGATCACGACCTTCGCGCCGTGCCCGAATCCGCGGACCATCGCCTCGACCGGCGGCAGCCCATGGGCGTACTCCTCCCGCATCCGGGAGACGAGAAAGACCTCGTAGTCCATAGCGAGGCCGAAGAGGATGCCCACCAGCAGCATCGGCAGGAAACTCAGGACCGGGCCGGTGGTCTTGATGCCGAGCAGGTCGGAGAGCCAGCCCCACTGGAACACCGCCACCAGCGCGCCCAGCGAAGCACCGAGGGACAGCAGGAACCCCAGGGCCGCCTTGAGCGGGACGGCCAGGGCGCGGAACACCACGACGAGGAGGAGCAGCGCCAGGCCCATCACCAGCAGGCAGTACACGGGCAGGGCGGCGGAGAGCTTGTTCGCCACGTCGATATTGACGGCGGTGGTGCCGGTCACATTGATCTCGGTGCCGCTGTTCTTCTCCACGGCGCCTCGGGCGTTCCGTATCTCTGCCAGGACCCGCTTGGTCGTCTCGGTCTCCGGGCCACCGGTGGATGTGACGCTGAGCAGTGCCGCATGACCGGACTCGGCACGGACCGCGGGGGTCACGGAGGCCACCCCAGGCAGGTCCCGCACCACACCGGCCATGCGCTCGGCGGCCGGGACGACCTCCGTCCTTTCACCCTGTACCAGCACGACCAGCGTGCCGCTGTAGCCGGGGCCGAATCCGTCGTCCACGAGCTTCTGTGCCCTGCCCGCGGAGGTGTCGGGATCCTGCGTGCCGCCGAGCCCCAGTCGGAGATCCGCCGCAGGGACAGCGAGGACGCCCAGGCCCACCAGAGAGACGAGCAAGACGCTCCACCGGCGGCGGGCCACCATGGCCGCCCAACGCTGCCCTGCGGGCTGACGTGCCGAGACGGGGGCGCGCTCGACGGAACGACGCAGGACGGGGACCGTGCTGGTGGCGATGTTCCGTCCCATCAGGCCGAGTACGGCCGGCAGCAGTGTGACGGCGATCGACACGGAGACGACGACCGTCGCCGCAGCACCCAGTCCCATGACGGTAAGGAACGGGATGTTCACCACGGAGAGCGCGGCCAGTGCGATGACGACGGTCGCGCCGGCGAAGACGACCGCTCCACCGGCCGTCCCGGTCGCCAGGCCGGCCGACTCCTCTGGTTCCATGCCCGCCCTGACCTGGGTCTGGTGCCTGGAGACGATGAACAGGGCGTAGTCGATGCCCACGGCCAGGCCCAGCATCACGGCGAGGATCACCGAGGTGCTGTCCATCGTGACGACGCTGGTCAGACTCAGCAGGCCGAGCACACCCACGGCAACCCCGACGAGCGCGGTCGCGACGGGAATGACCGCGGCACGCAGGGAGCGGAAGACGAAGACCAGAATGCCCAGGGCGATGAGCACGCCCACGGCTTCCCCGGGGCCCATCACCTTGACCTCGACCTTGGAGAAGGCGTCTCCGCCGATCTCCCCGGTCAGCCCCTCGCGACGTGCCTCGGCCACGAGTCGCTCGACGCCGTTGGTGGTCGCCTCGGAAAGGGTGCCGGTCTTGTCGGTGGTGAAGGTCAGTGCGGCGATGCCCGTCCGGCCGTCGGCCGAGACCGTCCCCGACGACGCGGAGGGTGCGGTGACCGACCTGACGCCCAGAACATCCGCCGCCTCATCGACCGTTCGCCGTACGATGCGGGCCACGTCGCCGGTCGTGAGGGTCTCACCGCGTGGGGCCCGAAAGACGATCCTTCCGGTGAGGTGGGACTGGTCGCTGGGGAACTCTGCCTGCACGACGTCGAGCGTGCGCTGGGCCTCGGTACCCGGGATGGTCGTCGAGGTGGTGAACGGCTTCATCAGGCCGAGGGCCGCCAGGACCGCGACGAGCAGCAGTACGGACCAAGCGCCGATGACGGACCATTTCCGCCGGTAGGCGAAACGGCCCAGGCGGTACAGCAGGGTGGACACGCGAAGACTCCCGATGGCCGGGGAATGGGAAATGAGCAGTGCCCCGACCGGTGGAGGACGCCAGTCGCCGAGGCCTGCCTTATCCACCGTAGGAACGCCTCCGGGCCACACTCCGCGAAACGGCCCTTCGGGACCGCTGTTCACACACAACTCCCATGGAACGCGCCACGCGGGTCGGAGACGATCAATTGAGCACCGAAGGCGGGCAGGGTCCCGCGGCACTGAGGAAAGGGTTGACGCGCATGCCCGACGAGAACGCCGCAGCCGTGGCGGAGTCCGAGCCACCGCTCGGGCGATTGCTCGTCGTCGACGACGAGCCGGCGATCCTGGACACCGTCGGCCGTTTCCTGCGGTTCATCGGCTACGAGGTCCGGACGGCCGCCACGGTGAAGGAAGCCCTTGCCGAGGCCCGCGACCACCTTCCCGAGCTCATCCTGCTGGACATCATGCTCCCGGACGGCGACGGCATCGAGGTCATGCGGCGGTTGCGCGCCGACGGCCTCCCGCACGCGGTTGTCTTCCTCACCGCACGTGACACACGTAAGGACCTGGTCAAGGCACTCGCAGCGGGTGGTGACGACTACGTCACCAAACCGTTCGGTCTCGACGAGGTGGCCGCCCGGATCGGTGCTGTGCTGCGCCGCACCCGCAGACCCGAGCACGAGAGCTCCGTCCTGCGGGTCGCCGACCTCGAACTCGACCCGGCCACCCACTCCGTACGCCGCGGCGGCACTGCGATCGGTCTCTCCCCGACCGAGTTCCGGCTGCTGCGCTACCTGATGCTGCACAGCGGTCGGATCGTGCCCCGGGCCCAACTCCTCGAACACGTCTGGTCGTACGACTTCAACGGCGACGACACCGTGGTCGCCACGTATATCAGCTACCTGCGCCGCAAACTCGACGCGCTCGGTCCACCCTTGATCCACACCCAGCGGGGCATCGGCTACGCCATCCGGGAGCCGGGATGCTGAAGCGGTTGCGCCGGTCGCCGCTTCGCGCGCGCCTGAGCATGGTCGTCACGGTGCTGTGCGCCGGCGCCATGGCAGCCACGGCACTCAGCTGGATTCTCAGCGGCGATCCGGCCGTGATCGTGCTCGTGGAACTGGCAGGGCTGACCGGTGTGGCCCTGGTGAGCACTACTGTCGTACGGCGGGAACTGCGCCCGCTGGAGCGGGCTGCGGACACGGCCGACACCATCGCCGCCGGCGACTTCGCCCAGCGGTTGACCGTAGCCGCCTCAGCACCCACCACGGAGGTCGGACGCCTCGCGGACGCCTTGAACGGGATGCTCGACCAGATCCAGGCCGCGCTCACCGCCCGCGAGCAGTCCGAGGAGCGGATGCGTCAGTTCGTGGCGGACGCCTCGCACGAACTGCGCACGCCGCTCCAATCCCTGCGCGGCTACGCCGAGTTGTACCAGAGCGGGGCGCTGCCGGACCGGGCCGCGGTGAACGAGGCGGTGGAGCGGATGCTCTCCGAGATCCATCGCATGACACGGCTGGTCGAGTCGCTCCTCGGGCTTGCCCGGTTCGACGAGCAGGACGAGGCAAGTCTTGAGCCGGTTGACCTGAGCGGGCTCGTACGCGACTGCTGCCGCGACGCCAGGGCAGTGGAGCCGTCACGGCCGACCGGGGCGTACATCGAGCCCGACGTGACAGTCAGCGGGGACGAGGCCCAGTTGCGGAGCCTGCTCAGCAATCTGCTCGGCAACGTCCGTATGCACACGGCACCGGATGTTCCCTGTCGGGTCACTCTGAGCACGTCGGGCGACGAGGTGATGCTACGGGTGGAGGACTTCGGCCCGGGTATCCCCCATGAGTCGCTCACCCACGTCTTCGACCGGTTCTATCGCGCCGACAAGGGCCGCAGCCGTGTCGACGGAGGCAGCGGGCTGGGACTGGCTATCGTGGCGGCGATCACGGACCTGCACCACGGCAGGATCCGTCTGGACAGCGTCCCCGGCCGTGGCACGCGGGTGGACGTCCTTCTGCCCGCGTCCCGCACCGGGTCGGTATCGGTCGATCGGGACACACTGCCGCGCTCGTCGGCAGATCGCGCTGAATGCTGACTTCGGCGGCCTGTCCCGGGGGCCCGCTCGTGACGAGCGGGCAGACCCGTCTGTCGGACACGGCCGTCCAAGGCCGCGAACTTCTTCTCCAGGTCAGCGAGGAAGCTGTCGCCACCGGGCAGCATCCCGGCGATGGCCCGGACCGTAGTGCCTGTGGAGCCCCTGAGCCGCCCTCGATGAAGGCGGCGGCCTCCGGGACGTATGCGGTCATCAGTTCCTTGAAGGCACGGGCCGCCTCTTCGCGGTCCAGCAGGTCGTCCATGCTCATGTCCACCGACAGGGGCGTTCGTTCGGCGGGGTCGGCGTCGAACGGAACCGTCCAGGTGTGGCGGCCCGAGCCCACCTCGACGCCGTCGCTGTCGCCGGGCAGGACAACCTCGGCGGCGGTGTTCGACGAGACGAGGGCCGTGACCGTCAGTTCGTGGTTGCCCTTCATCGTGGCAGAGTCCCGCGCCATGGACACGAACTACTGCTGAGCCACCGGCAATTCGCCCACGAGCTGTACCAGGTCGAGCACCGGGTGCTCAGGTTACTCGACGGGTTGCGTTGGTGACCCCGCGCTGGGCCGGATCCGAGAGGGCGGCAACCGCACTGTCGGCCTGGCCTTTCGTCGTACGCGGAAAGACCGCCCGAGATGTCGTCACTGGCGCCAGTCAGGATGCCATTCACCTCGTACCGCGAGGTGAATTCCGTCGACCGGCCCTGCTCGGCCGCCTCCACAGTGCCCCAGGTGTGTCGCCCCCTGAAGCGGGCTTCCAAGACTGCCCCGTTCGCCGCGGGCGCACGGGCGTCTGTCACGCGCGGCAGTGCCGATCTGGACACAGAAGATGTGAACTCCCCCAACTACCTTGCCATGAGCCGGACGTACATGAGCGTGACTCAAGGGTCCTCGCGGATCCATGAACTCTCCGAGGTACCAAGAGCTCCAGTTCGGCATTGGTGCCCGCGAGCCGACCGAGACTGCGCTGATATCGGCGCCAAGGAATGGCAGTTGTGGGGGTGTACCGGATAGCGCGAGAGCACCGGCTGCCGCGCGAGGCGGCGGGGCCTGTGCCACATGGCCCGACCACCGCGCGGCTCCTGGACGGCCCCTGACACGCCCGGCAGGTCGGTCTCGGCCAGGAACCATCAATCCCGGGCCGGCACGCATCAGCCGTCCCGCCTGAAGACATTTCCGCAGGCCGTGATCACGAAAGGCGACCGCCACCAGCAGCGAAGAATCCGCTGGCCAGCCCCCCGCCCCTGGCAGACGACCACCGCCACTCAGTGCCCCGTCAGCGGCTCATCGGCCCTACTGCTCGCCGCGCCACCCCCAGCCGCAAGGCGAATCAGTACACGACCTCGCACCACCCTGACCAGCGGCAATACGCTCCACAACCGAAAACGGTGCGGATTCGACCCGGATTCGCCCCGAGGGCCCCAGACTCCAAAACGAACAGTAGTTGACCTGCAGTGATGCTGATTCTTGCCGCTGTACCGAGCATCCACCGACAGAGGAGTCTCACAATTGAAACTAAGTGGACATTTTTGGGCGATTAGCGCCACGTAGCGAGTAGTCGCACCCGCCGGCGCCACCTCCGGCTCCCCCGAGCGCGAACCGAACAGCAGCACCACCCGGCGCTCCACTCTGGCGACTAGGGGGCTGACAGAACAGGGCTCTGACCAGCCCCTTTACGGAAGTCCTTCCGCCTGACAGAAGACGTCTTGCCGAGCCGATGCAAGCCTCACAACCCTGTTTCCAACCACGGCACGCGGGGCGACGGAGCCCCGCCGACAGAGACGGGAACTGCCATGCCGCACATCACCGCTTTTGCTGGAAACCAGTGGTTCTTGGCGGGAGCGATCAACGAGACGCTCTCGCAGTGATCACTTCCAGGGCCTGCCGCAGGGCGCCCCACCGGTGATCGAGTTCAGCCCGAGCTGGTCGACAAGAAGACACCTCGTACATGTACTTGTGAACCTGTCCGGCGCCTGGATGTCCACTACAGACCGATGCCGGACCACCTTCATCGCCCGGAATGACCGCATCTGCCGCATGTCGGTGGGACGGGAACGACAATACGCGAACCCGAATTCGACCCGGATTCGACCCCAAGTGTTTGTTTATCAATTAAACATAGCCTCTGACCTGCGGAAATACGGGGCGGCAGACGAGTCAGGCTATACGCCGGGTACTGGCCGGGGCGTCCAGCGCCACCAGCAGCCGGGCTCGGGCCCGGCCGACCAGAGCGGTCAGCGCGTCCGGTTGAGGGACGGTCTTTTGTTCGCCCCGCAGGGCGGCGGTGCCGCGGGCAGGGTAGATCAAGGTCCTGGGCCAGGGGTCTTCCAGGTGGGCGGCGATATTCCCGACGAAGACCGAAGGGATCAGCAGGAGACCGTCGCCGGCGAGGCGGACAGTTCCGCCCTGTCACACCGGTGCGGGTGGCGGGAAGTGCGTGGCGCGGAACTCGGCGAGGGTCTGCTCCACACCGGCGATGGTCAGACGCCAGAAATCCCAGCCGTCGATCTTGTTGCTGCCGGTCGCG
This sequence comes from Streptomyces sp. ID05-39B, assembly GCF_033794725.1. Classification (NCBI taxonomy): domain Bacteria; kingdom Bacillati; phylum Actinomycetota; class Actinomycetes; order Kitasatosporales; family Streptomycetaceae; genus Streptomyces; species Streptomyces sp. ID05-39B. The sequence goes on from NZ_JARGEF010000170.1 coordinate 14,156, forward strand.
GCCCTGGCGGCGGTGGTCGGGGTGCGCCAGGGGCGGCCCAGGACGTTGATCTGGCCCTCGTGGTTCAGGACCGCCTGGTGGACCTTCTTCTCGTGCCGGCCCGTGAAGGTGATGCCGGCCTTCAGGTCGTCCGGGTCCAGATGTTCCAGCAGGTCTTGCAGGTCGACTCGGGAGCGTTCCGGGTCGACGGTGGGTGTGGGCGTCGTTGCGGCCGGCGTGGGCGCGGCAGCGGGCCGGTCGCAGGCGCGCTGCAGGGCCAGGGCCATGGCGGCTGCTGAGCTGTATGGCGCCTTGGGCCCCACCTTGTCGTCGATCAGCTGCTGGATGGCGGGATCGTCCCCGTAGCGGGCGAGTACGGTGACCGCCCGCATGAGGCGGCTGCGGAGCGGGACGAGGTGGGAGTCGTTGAGCGCGAGGATCCGTATGGTTTCGTCGGCGCGGCACAGGCCGCGTTTCGCTTCGGCCTGCGAGTAGGGGGTGCTGCTGCGCCGGGCGTAGCCGGCGCTGTCGAAGCCGAGCAGGTCGGGGTCGCTGTGGTGGGCTGGGAGCAGCGGCTGTTCGCGGTCCAGGTCATCGGCTGATGCGCGGGCGCGGGTACCGCCTATGACCGGGAACTGGCTGCCCTTGGCGCGGCCTTCCCGGACACCGTTGTAGCGGGCTCCGCCGCTGTTGCAGTGTCTGCAGGCGATGCCGTAGTTCGACACGTCGCAGGCCAGCCACCAGTGACCCGGGTGGCCGGGCACGTCGCGTACTGGGCACCGAAGATCTCGGCTCCCGCACCGAACCCGTGCTGCTCCGGGAACACGGCCACGGGAGGAAAATCCGGGGGCGCTCCTGGCTGAGGTCTCCCAGCCGTCAGGCGCGCAGCAGGGTGACGGTGCGCCCGGAGGGCGTGGTCTGCTGCGAGAAGGCGGTGCGCTCGTGGACCGTGGCTGCTTGCGGGCGGGTGTCGAAGACGACGAGGGTGCCCGTGGACAGCTCCATGCGGTCCAGGTAGTCGTCCAACTGTGCCAGCCCCTCGGCGAGGGGGTCGGTGCGGCCCTGGCGCCACACCTTCAGCTCCAGCGCCTCGCGCTGCACCGCCCGCGAACCGTCGGCAGCGGTGTACGGCTGGCGAATCAGCAGGTCCACGCGCCGCCGGCCGATCCCGTACTCCCGGTCGATGAAACCCGCCCCGTTCACGATCCGGTGCAGGTAGGCCATCATCACCAGCTGTGCCGCGGCCTCCGGGTAGGTCGAGGCGGTGGCCAGGATCTCGCCGTTCTCCCGCCAGAACTCGGCGAAGGAGCACAGCAGCTTGTCCATGTCGATCCGGTCGTCCGGCAGCCGGAAGCTGCTCGGGGCGGCGACGACCTGGCCCTCCGTGTTGTTCCCCAGGACCCGGACAATGACCTCCTGGTAGATCGGATTGGCCACCCGCACCGGCGCGTCCGGAGCGACCAGCCCCAGGTCGCGCACGTACGCCAGATCGTCGTCGTACGTGTCCGTCGGCAGGAGCAGCTCGCCCGCGATCACCGGCTGGATCACCCGCCGCACCCGGTCCTCGCCCAACCTGGCGGCCAGCGAGTCCAGATGCGTCGCACGCGCCAGGATCAGCCGCTCCTTCGCCTCCTCCATGTGCTCGGCCGTGATCGGCGTGTCCGACGGCACCCCCATCTCCTCGACGACCTCCCGGGCCAGCGCGTTGACCAGCCACGGCTGTCCCTGGGTAAAGCCGAAGGCACACTCCAGCGCATCCACCGTGAAATCCTGGCCCGTCTGCGTGGTGTGCTGCCCGTACAGCTCGGCGACCTCGGCCGCGGTGAAGTCGCCCAACCGCAGCGACGCCACCTTGATGTTGAACGGACTCGACGTACCAAGGCGCCCCGGATCCCCGCCCGAGGCCGCCTTGTAGTCACGCACATCCCGCAGCCCGCACAGCACCACCGCATGCGGGAAGCCGCCACGGCTGACAGTGAAGCCATCGCGCAACTGGCGCAGCACACTGCGCAGGCCTTCCCCCCGCAGCGCGTCGATCTCGTCGAAGAACAGCACCAGCGGACGCGGACAGCTCCGCACCCACTCAGCCAGCCCCCGCGTGAGCCGGGACCCGGGCACCGCGTCGGGCCAGGAGGCGGGGGGCGCGAGCTCATCAGGAAGCCCAGCGGACTCCGCGGACCGCCGAATCGCCTCCAGCACCAGCAACTCGGCCTGGCCGTAGTCCTCCCCGGCCACCTCCCCGCTCTCGCACGAGAAGTGCAGCGCCGCGTACCGGCCCGAGGCCGTCAGTTCCCGGGCCATCGCCGCCAGCACCGTCGTCTTCCCGGTCTGCCGCGGCGCGTGCACCACGAAGTACTGGCCCTGCTCGATGTACCCGCGGGCCCTGGGCAGCCGCTCCTGGGCCGGCACCATGTAGTGACGCGTGGGGACGCACGGCCCGGCCGTATTGAAGTAGCGCATACCTCGCACGCTAGCCGACGGCACCGACAACCTGAGGCGACCGTGCACCCGACCACCGGCTACACCGCCCCGTACGGGCACGAGTGCCAGAGCAGCGGTGCCCCGGTACGGGATCACCCGGCGGGCAGACGCAGAAACGCGGCCGGCGCCCGCTGGGGTGCGGTGACCGCTGGAGCGCCTCCGGCGACCGCCAGGGCATGCAGGTCACTGCCGCACAGATCTTCGCTTGCCGATCAGCTCATCCGGGGCACGTTGTCGTCCTCATCGTCCCAGTCGGTCTCATGCATCCTGCCCTTGCCGAAAATCTCATCCGGGCTGTTGAGCGACCGGGGCACGCACTGCGGCCAGGGCCTTGTCGGACAGTTTGGCCGCGGGTCAGGGGCCAGTTCCCCGCAACCGCGTACGCCGGAAAGCGGCTGTACCTGCTTCGTCACGGCGGCAAGGAGTGGCTGGACGAAGATCGACACAGTCGCATCGCCGTGGAGAAGCGCATGGGCCGCGAGGTCGCCGGCGTGGATGGTCTCTACTCGCACGTTGCCCTGGCCATGGAGCAGGAGATTGCAGGTTCGCTGCAAACCGGAGACTGCAGGTTCGCTGCACACCAGGTGGCTGCGTTTCGTGGCCAGCGAAGGAGAGCACTGGAAGGTGCCGTCTCCCACTGCTCTCACATTCGATCTTGAAAGTGGTGGAAAACCGCAGGTCAAGTCGGGTGGAGCAAAGTCGTCATAAACTTGTGTATGAAGTTCATTTCCACCAAATCGTTCATGCCGTTCGTGTACTACCGCGTGATCCTCGGCATCGTGATCATCGCCCTCGTCGCGACGGGCGCCCTGAGCCCGCACGCGGCGGAGTCGGCGGGCTGATCCCGCCCCCGCGCCCGGCAGTCCACGGCCCGCGCCCCGCACCGACTCCGACCGAGTCGGCGCGGGGCGCGGGCCGTCGTGGCTACTCCGGCGCCACGATCCGGTCGACCGCCGCCGTCACCAGTTGATCGCGCTCCGCCTCCGTGAAGACGTCCGGCAGGGTGAGCTGTTCGACGATCAGCCAGTTCAGGGCCAGGATCAGCAGCTTGACGGCCATCGCGTCCCCGGGAAGGCCCGAGGCCTCGTGGTACGCGACGTTGGCGTCGACGTCGGCCCGGACCCGCTCGGTGAGCACCTTGCGCAGTTCGGGGCGCCGGGTGGCTTCCAGCCGCAGTTCGAGCAGCGCGAGGTAGCCGGTACGGAACGAGGAGACGCGGCCGACCAGTTCGCGCATCAGTTGCGTGTAGGTCTCCCGGTCGCGGCCGGCCGTCCGCTGGCGGGTGATCGTGGCCTCGTCGGGCTGGAGCCGCTCGTAGACCCGGGCGCCCGCCTGGGTGAGCAGGTCGTCGCGGTTGGCGAAGTAGTTGGACGCGGTGCCGGCGGGCACGGCGGCCTCCCCGTCCACCGCCCGGAACGTCAGACCCCGGGCGCCTTCCCTGGCCAGCACCTCGATAGCGGCGTCGACGAGGGCGGCTCGCCGCTCGTCGTTCCGTCTCACCATGGAAACCACTCCAGCCGTAGCACCGACCCCCACACCACTTCACGTAGAGTACTACGGGCGGAGTCACCCGACGAGGCCGCAGGCGCCACCGAGGCCAGGCCACAGGCGACCTCCGCGGACGGTCCTGTCGACCAGCACCCGACCGGAACCCGACCGGCGCCCGACACCGTCGCCATGGGCCGGTGAACGTCGACCGCCGCCGAGTCCTGGCCGACCGTGACCAAGTCCATAGGGTTTGCGTAGCCGTCCGGTAGCGCAGTGTCAGTGCTTGCCCCTAGGCTGTTGCGCATGTCCCCGAGTTCTTCTGCCTTTGGTTCCGTGCGGTCTGCTGCCGAGTTGAACGAGCAGATCCGGGCGCTGTGGCTGCGCGCCGGCGGCACGCTGTCGGCCCAGGAGCGGGCGGAGTACGAGCTGTTGGTGGTGGAGTGGGCCGCTGCGATCCGCGGCGCGGTGGTGAAGGCGGCCTGAGGCCGGCACCCCGATTCCCGCC
>NZ_JARGEF010000171.1:0-18587 GCF_033794725.1 Streptomyces sp. ID05-39B
TTCTTTCCTCTTTTATCTTTTTTTTTTTTGAGATCGGGGGCCCCGCGAGTCTTACCATTTTGCTTTGGTGGGCGGGGTAGAAGGGTTATAGCAGGCGGATACGGGCCCTGCCTGCCCTGGTCAGCGGGGCGGCTCAGGACGCCCCACTGCCCGTACTGGGCGGCGAGTAAAGGTGAACCTCGCCGGGTTCCGGCCGGCATCGTCCGGGCTGCCGGGCTCATGAGGGACACCCGGTGGACGGCGTCCGCCGTGGCAGGGGCCGGGCGATGGGGCGTCGAAAGCTCCAGGCGGTGGGCGCCGGCAGGGGGCAGGCGGTGGGCCACGGCAGGAACCGGGCGGCCGGCCACACCGGAGGCCAGGCGGTCGGCCACCGCAAGCGGCAGACGGCCGGCCGCGGAAGGCGCCGGACGGCCAGCCACGGCAAGGGGCAGACGGCCGGCCGCGGCAAGCGGCAGGCAGCGGGCCGCGGAAGGCGCCAGACGGCCGGCCACCGGAAGCGCCGGACGGCGGACCACGGCAAGCGGCAGACGGCCGGCCGCGGAAGGCGCCGGACGACGGGCCGCGGCCAGGGGCAGCCGCTGGGCCTCGGAAGGCGCGAGGCGGCGGGTCGAAGTAGGGGCCAGGTCGGGAGTCATGCCACCGGCTCCTTCAGTTCGCGGTCCACCGGGATCTCCGCGGTGACCGTCACCGCGGCCGGGTTCAGATCGGCCGGGGTCGGCATCACGCTGCCGGGCAGCTGGACGGCCGCGGCGCCGTGCGCGACGGCGGAGGCGAGGGCCTTCGCACCGGTGCCGCCGGCGATGAGGAATCCGGCGAGGGAGGAGTCCCCCGCCCCCACATTGCTGCGGACGGCGTCGACGCGCGCGGTGGCGAACCAGGTGCCCCCCTCCTCCACGAGGAGCTGCCCGTCGGCGCCCAGGCTCGCGAGCACGGCGCGGGCGCCCATCTCGCGCAACTCCTCGGCCGCCTTCACGGCATCACCCACGGTCGCCAGCGGGCGTCCGACGGCCTCGGCGAGTTCCTCGGCGTTCGGCTTCACTACGTCGGGCCGCTCGCGCAGCGCCTCCAGCAGCGCGCGCCCCGAGGTGTCCAGCGCGATCCGAGCGCCCCCGGCGTGCGCCCGCGCGACCACGTCGGCGTACCAGGAAGGCGCGAGGCCGCGGGGCAGGCTGCCGCAGCAGGCGATCCAGTCGGCGTCGCGGGACTGCTCGCGCACGGTCTCCAGGAGCAGTTCCTGCTCGGCCGGGGACAGCTCCGGACCCGGCGCGTTGATCTTCGTCAGCACCCCGTCGGACTCCGCGAGCGCGATGTTCGAGCGGGTGGCCCCGGCGACCGGGACCGGCGCGACCTCGATGCCCTGCGCGTCGAGCAGATCGGCGACGAGCGCGCCCGGCGCACCACCCAGGGGCAGTACGGCGACCGAGCGCCGGCCGGCGGCCGCGACGGCCCGGGAGACGTTCACGCCCTTGCCGCCGGGGTCCATGCGCTCGCCGGTGGCACGGATGACCTCGCCGCGGTCGAGGGAGGGAACCTCGTACGTGCGGTCGAGGGACGGGTTCGGGGTGACGGTGAGGATCATGCGCACTCGTTTCTAGACACAGAGCACTTCCGTGCCGCCGCGCTCGATGGCGGCCGCGTCGTCGGGGCTCAGCCCGCTGTCTGTGATCAGCACGTCCACGTCGCCCAGGTCACCGAAGCGGGCGAAGTGTTCCTGACCGTGCTTGGCGGAGTCGGCGAGCAGGACGACCCGGCGTGCCGCGGCCATCGCCGCCCGCTTCACCGCGGCCTCGGCGAGGTCGGGGGTGGTGAGCCCGTGCTCGGCGGAGAACCCGTTCGCGGCGACGAAGAGGACGTCGGCGCGGATCTCGCCGTACGCCCGCAGTGCCCAGGCGTCCACGGCGGCGCGCGTACGGTGCCGTACGCGCCCCCCGATCAGGTGGAGCTGCATGCCGGGGTGGTCGGCGAGCCGGGCCGCGATCGGCAGGGAGTGGGTGACCACGGTGAGGGAGGCCTCCAGCGGGAGGGCGGCGGCCAGGCGGGCGACCGTCGTACCGGCGTCGAGGATCATCGTGCCCTCCGCCGGCAGTTCGGCCAGGGCGGCCTTGGCGATGCGGTCCTTCTCGTCGGCGGAGGTGGACTCGCGTTCGGCGAGGTCCGGCTCGAAATCGAGGCGTCCGACCGGTATGGCACCGCCGTGCACGCGGCGAACGAGGCCGGCGCGGTCGAGGGCCTTCAGGTCGCGGCGGATCGTCTCCGCCGTGACCTGGAACTCCTCGGCCAGCGACAGGACGTCCACCCGCCCGCCGTCACGGGCGAGCCGCAGGATCTCCTGCTGCCGCTCCGGTGCGTACATGTCCGTTCGCCTCCGACCATTACCGGGTTTATGCCCGAACTTGTGGTTTCGCCACGGAGGCTACGCCCGGTTTTCCGGAAAGTAAACAGGTTCGGGCGCCATTCGGGCATGAACGGACTTGCGGGGATGCCGAGCATGCCCAGAGACGACAGCTGGAGACGACAGGTGGAGACGACAACGGTGGACGACGGCTGAGGACGACGGCCGAGGACGACGGCCGAACACGACGGAAGGGCCGGGCACCCTGGCAGGTGGCCGGCCCTTGCGTGGTCCTGCTTCAGGAGACGAGTTCCGGCTCCTTCTCCGCCGCCGGCAGCTCCGCCTCCTGCGCACCCTCCACGTGCACAGCGGGCTTCCTGGGCAGGGCGAACATCAGCAGGAAGATGACGACCAGCACCGCGGCCACCCAGCCCAGCGCGTACCGGAAGGCGTCCACGAACTCCGGGCCGGTCTCGGCCGGCGTCAGCCGCTCGCCGATCCGCCCGAAGAAGACGACGGACACCAGGCCGAGGCCGAGCGCGTTGCCCATCTGCTGCACGGTGTTGATCAGCCCGGACGCCGAACCGGCGTGCTCGCGCGGCACCTCCGACAGCACCGCGTCGGTCAGCGGGGCGACGATCAGCCCCATGCCCGCGCCCATCACGGTGAGCGGGAGGATCATCTGCCAGGGGGCGATGTCGAGGCCGTAGCGCCCGGACTCCCACAGGTAGAGCAGGACGCCCGCGGCCATGGTCAGCGCGCCCGCCTGGAGCACCTTGCGGCCGAAGCGCGGGACCAGTTTCTGCACCGAGAGACCGGCGGCCGTCGACACCGCGAGGGAGAACGGGATCCCCGTCAGACCGGCGCGCAGCTCGCCCCAGCCGAGGCCGATCTGCATGTACAGCGTCCAGACCAGGAAGAAGATGCCGAGGCTCACGCCGAAGACCGTCTGCACCGCGATGCCCGCGGCGAAGCTCTTGACCCGGAAGAGGGACAGCTCGATCAGCGGCGAGCCGTCCCGCGCACCCTTGCGCCGCTCGTACGCCACCAGCGCGCCGAAGACGACGAACGCGCCGGCCATCGACAGGTACCCCCACAGCGGCCAGCCCAGCTCGCGCCCACGGGTCAGCGGGTAGAGCAGCATCAGCAGACCGAGCGTCACCAGCGCGACGCCGACCAGGTCGAGCTTGAGCGCCTTCGGTGCGCGCGACTCGGTGATGAAACGGCCTCCGAGGATCAGGGCCATGATGCCGACCGGCAGGTTGATGAGGAAGATCGGCCGCCACTCCAGCCCGAAGAGGTTCCACTCCATCAGCAGCGCGCCCAGCAGCGGCCCCGAGACCGCGCCCAGGCCGACGACCGCGCCGAAGAGTCCGAAGACCTTGCCGCGTTCGTGGGCCGGGAAGGTGGCGTGCACGATCGACAGCACCTGCGGGACCATCAGCGCCGCCATGCCGCCCTGGAGGAGGCGGGAGGCGACCAGCATCTCCGGGTTCGCGGCGAAGCCGCACAGTGCGGAGGCGATGGTGAAACCGCCGATGCCGAGGAGGAACAGCCGCTTGCGGCCGTAGATGTCGCCCAGGCGTCCGCCGGTGATGAGGCCGGCGGCGAAGGCGAGCGCGTAACCGGCGGTGATCCACTGGACCTGGCTGTCGGAGGCGCCCGCGTCTCGCTGCATGGACGGGATGGCGATGTTGACGATCGTGACGTCGACGAGGTCCATGAAGGCCGCGGTCATCACGATCGCCAGGGCGAACCACCGGCGCCGGTCGCCCACGGCCGCCGGTGTGGTCACGGCTGCCGGGGCGTCCGTCCTCGGGAGGCGCTCGGCCGGCCCGGGATCGGCGGAGGACTGGGTCTCGTTGGAGGTCATGGGAGGACACTAGGGGCCCACTAGGTCAGATGGTGTCCTAGTGGTAGGGCATCCTCGGACGCATGACGACGGACACTCCGGCTCGGCTGCTGCAACTCCTCTCCCTCCTCCAGACGCCCCGCGAATGGCCCGGCGGCGAACTCGCCGGCCGGCTCCAGGTGTCCCGCCGCACGGTCCGGCGGGACATCGACCGGCTGCGCGAACTCGGCTATCCCGTCCAGGCGACCAAGGGCTCCGACGGCGGATACCGGCTGATCGCGGGCAAGGCGATGCCCCCGCTCGTCCTCGACGACGAGGAGGCGGTGGCGATCGCGGTCGGCCTGCGGGCGGGCGCCGGGCACGCGCTGGAGGGCGTCGACGAGGCCTCCGTACGGGCCCTGGCGAAGCTGGAGCAGGTGCTGCCGGCCCGGCTGCGCCACCGGGTCGCCACGCTCCAGGCCGCGACCACCCCACTGACCAGCGGGGACGGGGCCAGCATCGCGCCCGAGACGCTCACCGTCATCGCCTCGACGGTCGCCGGGCACGAGCGGCTGCGGTTCGCCTACCGCGCGAAGGACGGCACCGAGACGCGCCGCCTGACCGAGCCGTACCGCCTCGTCTCCACCGGCCGCCGCTGGTACCTCGTCGCCTACGACCTCGAACGCGACGACTGGCGCACCTTCCGCGTCGACCGGGTGGCGCAGCCCTTCGCCACCGGAACCCGCTTCACCCCCCGGGAGGTGCCGCAGGGCGACGCGGCGGAATACCTGCGCCGGTCCATCCAACGGCGCCAGGAGACCTACGAGTTCGACGTCACCTTCCAGGCCCCGGCCGAGACCGTCGCCGCGCAGCTCCCGTCCTGGTTCGGCCGGCCGGAGCAGACTCCCGACGGCTGCCGCCTGCGAGCCGTCACCGGCGACCCCCTGGAGTGGCTCGCGGTCCGCCTGGCCATGCTGGGCCACGAGTTCACGGTCCACTCCCCAGTGGAACTGGTGCAGCGCGTACGGGAGTTGGGGGGGCGCCTGGGACGAGCGGGCGCAGGGTCGGCATCGGGACCGGGACCGGGACCCGGCTAGCTGCTCCCGTCGACGCCGCCGGAGGCACTACTCGGGCTCCCGCCACTCCATCCGCCGCACCGCTTCCAGGTTCCTCAGGGCGAGTTCCGCCGGGCCGCCGCGCCCGTTCGGGGGGTGGTCGGTCGCGGCCCAGCTCTCCACGGCGACGCGGACCGCGGCCCCCGCGACCGCCGCGGCGAAACGCTGGCGCGGGGTGGGCTCGCCGAGTTGGGTGGCGGGCTCGGCGGACCCTGCGAATCCGGCCGGCTCTGCAGACCCGGCCGGCTCGGCAGAGCCCACGGCCTCGGCAACGTTGTCGAGCCCGGCGGCAGTCCTGGCCGCCCGCTCCCTGAGCACCTCCCCCAACGCCCCCTCCGACGCATGGCAGACCTCCGCCCAGACCTTGCCCAGGGCGGGACTGGCGGAGGCGAGGCGGATGAGGGTGCGGACCCACTCCCAGGACGCCGAGGAGATTCCCACGCCGGGGGTGAGCGTCTGCCGTACCGCGTGCTCCAGCGCCTCGGGCAGGGTCAGGTGGGGCGGGGCCTCACGCACCGCCTCCGCCCAGCGCTGGGCGCCGGCCGCGTAGAGGGGGGCGACCGCCTCCTCCTTGGAGGCGAAGTAGCGGTAGAACGTGCGGGGCGCGATTCCGGCCGCCTGGGCGATGTCCTCGGCACGGGTGGCCTTGAGGCCTCGGGCGGCGAAGAGCCCGGCGGCCGCTCGGGCGATCTCCATCCTGGTCGCCGCCTTGCGCCGCTCGGTCAGTGAAGCCGGGGCGGACGGGGTGCCGGAGGAGGAAGGGGTGGGGAGCGGTGCGGGGGTGGAGCTGGTCACGCCGGCAGGCTATGCCCATGTGGCACAATCTGCCATCCAGGCGGGCCACCCCGTGGTTCAGGTACGGGGTGCCCCGCCCTTCTCCCCGCCCATGCGCAAAAAGAGCCGGACTCCGGCGCCAGGGGGGGAGGCGCCGGAGCCCGACTCGGGAAGTCCCGGCGCCGGGGGGATGTGCGTCGGGACATGGTTCGAGAAGTCTTCTGGAAGGCGTTCTGGACGTCGTTCGGAACTCTCGGACCACGGCGTTCAAGAAGTTGGTTCAGAAGAGGTAGCCAGAGCTGGTCGGACCAGAGCCGGTCAGAGCTGTCAGAGGCAGTTCCGGAGACGTCACTCGAACTCCCGTACCCAGGAGTGTTTTTCCCTCCGGGCCGTCGGTTGAAGCGACCTTCTCCGCCATGTTTGCGCGTTGTTGCGCCACCCCGCGTACGCCGGTGGCAAAACCCGCACCCGCCCGGGACTCGCGTCGGGACACTCTCTCGCCCCGGACGCGAACCCCTGCTGCGGGTGCGGGCCCCGTCCTATGCCGCCGCCTCGAACCCGGTGTCCCGGGCAAGCTTCTTCAGTTCCATCAGGGCGTGCTTCTCGATCTGACGGATCCGCTCACGCGTCAGACCGTGCTCCTTGCCGACCTCGGTCAGCGTGCGCTCGCGGCCGTCGTCGATGCCGTACCGCATCTTGATGATGGAGGCCGTGCGCGGGTCGAGGCGGTCGATGAGGCCGTCCAGTTCCTCGCTGCGCAGCAGCGTGAGGACGGACTGCTCCGGCGAGACCGCCGAGGTGTCCTCGAGCAGGTCGCCGAACTGGGTCTCACCCTGGTCATCGACCGGCATGTTCAGCGAGACCGGGTCGCGCGCCCAGTCGAGCACGTCGATGACGCGCTCCGGCTTGGAACCCAGCTCGGTCGCGATCTCCAGCGGCTCCGGGTCGCGGCCGTGCTCGCGGTTGAACTCCCGCTGCACGCGGCGGATGCGGCCCAGCTCCTCCACGAGGTGGACGGGCAGCCGGATCGTGCGCGACTGGTCCGCTATGGAGCGGGTGATGGCCTGGCGGATCCACCACGTGGCGTAGGTGGAGAACTTGAAGCCCTTGCGGTAGTCGAACTTCTCGACGGCGCGGACCAGGCCGGCGTTGCCCTCCTGGACCAGGTCCAGCAGGGGCAGGCCGCTGCGCGGGTACCGGCGGGCGACCGCGACGACCAGTCGCAGGTTGGAACGGATGAAGACGTCCTTGGCGCGCTCCGCGTCGGCGACGAGCGCCTCGAGCTCCTCACGGGAGGCGTCGGCCTTGGCCTCCTCGGATCCGTCGAGGATCTGCCGCGCGAACACACCCGCCTCGATGATCTGCGACAGCTCGACTTCCTTTGCGGCGTCGAGCAGAGGCGTGCGCGCGATCTCGTCGAGGTACATGCCGACCAGATCGCGGTCGGCGATCTCTCCGCCATGGACGCGAGCGCTGCTTGCCGCGCCGGTCTCGCCGGAGGCGGACTGACGACGGGCGACGGCACGGGTTGCCATGCGTGCTCCCTTGCGATGGTGGGGTCAGCGGGTGGTCCTTGGACACCGGCGCACTGACTCGGGTCCTCCCGGACTCTCTCGGGACTCTCCTCGTGTGCCCTGCATCCGATGGAAACAACGACTGGAATCAGGACAGAATTCCCAACCCGTCCCCCGATTTTTCTGATCATGCAGTACCCTGTCGGGCCCCAGGAGGAGGACGAATGTCGTCGGAACGTACAGAAGTGCAGGTCAGGCCGGGAAACGAGGGGGATCTCGAAGCCCTCACCGACCTCTACAACCACTACGTACGTGAGACGCCGATCACATTCGATACCGCGATTTTCACTCCGGATGAGCGCCGCCCTTGGCTGCTCTCCCACCCTGAAGACGGCCCGTACCGGCTGATGGTTGCCACGGGCACGGACTCACAGGAAATTCTGGGGTACGCCACCTCCAGCCCCTTCCGTGCGAAGCAGGCCTACGCCACCTCCGTCGAGGTGACGGTCTATCTCCGCCCGGACGCCGGCGGCCGCGGGGTCGGCACGCTCCTCTACAAGGCACTCTTCGAGGCGCTGTCCGGCGAGGACCTGCATCGCGCGTACGCGGGCGTCGCCCAGCCCAACGAAGCGTCCGTGCGGCTGCACGAACGCTTCGGCTTCCGGCACGTGGGCACGTACCGCGAGGTGGGGCGCAAGTTCGGCCGCTACTGGGACGTCGCCTGGTTCGAGCGGGACCTGTAGCGGACGAACGGGACCGGGAGCGGACCAGAACGGCGAGCGGACCAGAACGGCCGAGCGGACCAGAACGACCGAGCCGGCGGGTCAGCCGAACTGCACCGACCGCTTCGCCATTCCCAGCCAGAACCCGTCGATCACCGACTTCTGCGCGTCCAGCTCGCCGGACACCTCCGCGGCGCCCATGGTGACGAACAGCGGGGCGAAGTGCTCGGTGCGCGGGTGGGCGTACCGGCCCGCGGGAGCCTTGTGGAGGAAGTCCAGCAGGGCGTCCCAGTCCCGCTTCTCCAGCGCGCGCCGCCCCCAGTCGTCGAACTCCGAGGACCAGGTGGGCACTCCCCCGCCGGTGTGCCGCAGCGCGGCCAGGTTGTGGGTGAAGAACCCGGAGCCGACGATGAGCACGCCCTCGTCGCGCAGTGGCGCGAGCTTGCGGCCGATCTCCATGAGCTTGACGGGGTCGAGCGTCGGCATGGAGATCTGGAGGACCGGGATGTCGGCGGCCGGGAACATCTCGACGAGGGGGACGTACGCCCCGTGGTCGAGGCCCCGGTCGGGGATGTCCTGTACGGGGATCCCGGGGGCGCGCAGCAGCTTGCGCACGCTCTCGGCGAGCCCGGGTGCGCCGGGAGCGTCGTAGCGCACCTTGTAGTAGTGCTCGGGGAAGCCCCAGAAGTCGTAGACCAGGGGGACCGGCTCGACCGCGCCGAGGGCGAGGGGGGCCTCCTCCCAGTGGGCGGAGACCATGAGGATCGCCTGGGGACGGGGCAGGTCGGCGGACCATGCGGCGAGCTGGCCCGGCCAGACGGCGTCGTCCGCGAGGGGCGGGGCACCGTGGCTCAGGTACAGGGCGGGCATGCGCTCCTGCGGAACGGCACGCTCCTGGGTGGCGGCGGACATGGCGGCAACTCCCTCGGCGGCTCGGCTGACCGGTGTTCGACTCAGCAACGTACTTGAACTCTAAATCTCCAGCTCCACATCACTGTAGGCCGCACTTGTTTAAATTTCAAGGATGGAACCCTTACAGTGGAGTACATGACGAAGGCAGCCGCACCCGCTCACGAGCCGCAATGGCTCACCGCAGAGGAACAGCGCATCTGGCGCTCGTACCTGCATGCCACCACCCTCCTCGAGGACCACATGGACCGGCAGCTGCAACGCGACGCCGGCATGCCGCACGTCTACTACGGCCTCCTCGTCAAGCTCGCCGAGTCCCCCCACCGCCGGCTGCGCATGACCGAACTGGCGAGGGATGCGAAGATCACCCGCTCCCGCCTCTCGCACGCCATCGCGCGCCTGGAGAAGAACGGCTGGGTGTGCCGCGAGGACTGCCCCTCCGACAAGCGCGGCCAGTTCGCCGTGCTGACCGACGACGGCCTCGACGTCCTGAGGAACGCGGCCCCCGGCCATGTGGCCGCCGTACGCAACGCGCTCTTCGACCGGCTCACCCCGCAACAGCAGAAGTCCCTCGGCGAGATCATGGAGATCGTCGCCGAGGGACTTCAGCCGAACGAAGCGGGTGCCGACCTGCCCTGGCTGCGCTAGCCGCTACGGCCCGGGCAGTACGTCACGTCAGTGGGCGACCACCGGAACCCGCAGGGAGTCCTCGGCCTCCTCGTCCGCGCCGGTGAGCGCGCTCATGTCCGGCTTGCCGGCGTTGACGAAGGTCAGGGCGATCGTGGCGGCGACGACCAGGATGCCGACGGCGAACCAGATCGCGCTGGTGTAGCCCTCCACCATGGCCTCCAGCTGGACCAGCTGCTGCTCGGAGCGGGTGCCGGCGTTGCCCATGTGGTCGGCGATGTACGAGGTCGTGGCCGAGGCGGCGATCGTGTTCAGCAGCGCCGTACCGATCGCGCCGCCCACCTGCTGCGAGGTGTTGACCATCGCGGAGGCGACACCGGAGTCGCGCGGCTCGACACCCTGGGTGGCCAGGGACATGGCCGGCATGAACGCCGTACCCATGCCGAGACCGAGCAGGAGCATCGCCGGCAGCAGCAGGGCCGTGTACGAGGAACCGATCTCCATCTGGGTCAGCAGCAGCATGCCGAGCGCGGCGACCAGGAAGCCGGGGCCCATCAGCAGCCGGGGTGCGACCCGGGTCATGAGGCGGGTGCCGATCTGGGTCGAGCCCGTGATCATGCCCACGATCATCGGAAGGAACGCGAAGCCGGTCTTGACCGGCGAGTAGCCCTTCACGATCTGCAGGTAGTAGGTCAGGAAGAGGAACAGGCCGAACATCGCGATGATCGCGAGACCGAGCGAGAGGTAGATACCGCCGCGGTTGCGGTCGGTGATCACGCGCAGCGGCAGCAGCGGGGACTTGACCTTCGCCTCGACGACCACGAAGGCCGTCAGCAGCACCGCGGACGCGATGAACATGCCGATGGTGAGGGCGTCGCTCCAGCCCTCGGACTCGGCGCGGGTGAAGCCGTAGACCAGGGACACCAGGCCCAGGGTGGACAGGATGACGCCCGGGATGTCGAGCGGGGAGCGGTTGCGTCCGCCCTCGGGCTCACGGATGACGAAGTAGGCGCCCGCCGCCGCGATGATCGCGAACGGGATGTTCACGAAGAACGTCCAGCGCCAGTCCAGGTACTCGGTGAGGAAGCCACCGAGGATGAGGCCGACCGCGCCGCCACCGCCGGCGATCGCGCCGTAGATGCCGAACGCCTTGGCGCGCTCCTTGGCGTCCGTGAACATCACGGCGAGCAGGGAGAGCGCGGCGGGCGCGAGCAGTGCGCCGAAGGCACCCTGCAGAGCGCGGGAGCCGAACATCATCGCCTCGTTGGTGGCCGCGCCACCGAGTGCGGAAGCCGCGGCGAAACCGATCAGGCCGACGACGAAGGTGCGCTTGCGGCCCCAGAGGTCCGCGATACGGCCACCGAAGAGAAGGAGTCCGCCGAAGGCCAGGGCGTACGCCGTGACGACCCACTGGCGGTTGCCGTCCGAGATTCCCAGGTCCTGCTGGGCGGAGGGCAGGGCGATGTTCACGATGGTCGCGTCGAGGACGACCATCAGCTGGGCGAGCGCGATGAACACGAGCGCTTTCCAGCGGGCCGGATCCGCCTGGCGGATGCCGGGAGCCTTCGTGGCTGTATCAGACATGGTGGTACCCACTTCGGAACTTCGTGACGGAAATGTCATGACTTGGTGAAAGAAAACGGGCGGAGCGAGATGACGATCCGTCGACGGTGACGGCCGTGGAGAGGGATCGACGGCGAGATCTACGTGACTTGGTGGCTTGATGGTTTGGCGGCTTGGTGACCCGGTGGCCTGACGGTCCGGCCGCTTGGTGGCTTGCGGTGGCTCAGGCCTGGCGCAGGTCCTCCATGGTCACGGCCGTACCCGGCAGGACCGAGCGGGCCGGTGCCCGCAGTCCGTCCAGGAACAACTGGAGATGACGGTGGAGGAAGCGGTCGGCGCTGAGGCAGGCGGTACCCGCCGGAGGACGGCTGAGCTGGGCCACGGCGACCATCAGGTCGCCGTAGCCGACGTCGTCGCGGAGCTGTCCGGCCTGCCGGGCGCGCTCCATGACCTCCTCGACGAGCTGCTCGAACCGCATGCGGGTAGCCACGAGATCCGGGTGGTTCTGGTCGAACGCGCTGGCGATCATCGGGCACAGCGCGCTGACGCGTTCGTCGGCGGCGACATGCACGAAACGCTCCAGCGCACCGAAGGCGTCGCCCGTCTCGGCGAGCGCCTGGGCAGCCGCCTCAGCCGTGCGGTCCATGACGGAGCAGACGACCTCGCGGACGAGAGCCTCCCGGTCGGGGAAGTTGCGGTACACCGTGGCATTGCCGACGCCGGCCCGGCGGGCGATGTCGTCGAGCGGCACGTCGGGGCCGAGTTCGACGAACATCTCGCGGGCGGCGGTGACGATCCGCTCCCGGTTGCGCAGGGCGTCGGCGCGCGGCCTGGGCACCTTGCGCTGCGCGGGGGCGGTTGCGGTCTGCACGGCGTACTCCTCTTGATCGATGACGTGACGGGTGGTGCTGAGGTGACTGGTGGTGCTGGTGGTGCCGGCCCTGCTGGTGTCGCCGTCCTTTCGCGATCCGGGGAAGTGATCCCCGTTTCGGTCGGACACATGGCTAAACGGGGAGACGGTCCCCGGTTATTTCCCGGCGGCCGATTCTTTTCACGTGACCTGGGTCACAGGCCCCCGCACCTCGCCTCTACCTCCCGGTAACCCACGATCGGCCGTGCCAGCGCGCGCCCCCGCCCGCTCCCGACGAAGGTGATCAAAAGGGTGCAGCCGGTGACCGGGTGGCTGCCTGGCGCGAAGGGTTCCCGCATGCAGCCGCAGCCTGAGCGACCCGGGGCAGGCCGGCAGGCCGCGCCTGTGGAGCCGCTCCACCGACGCATACGCCGGCGCCGCACGGCCGGCCTCGTCTGTGTGACCGCGCTGACCTTCGCGGTCAGCACCTCGGCCGGCACCGCTCACCTCGCACCGCGTCCGACCCCGGCCGGGGCGGGACCGATCTCGCTGGCCCGCTCGGCCGCCCTCGCCCCCTGCCTGATCACCGCAGGCTCCGCCGTCCAGATGTCCGAGGGCGTCCCGACGCCCGGCGGCTACGCCCGACCCACGGGCACCGTCCGCGCCCTCACCCTGATGATCGACTTCTCGGACGCGCCCGGCCGCGGCAAGGCGCAGGACCGGTTCCGCGAATTCTTCCCCCAGACCCGGGACTGGTTCCACACCGCGTCCTACGGCCGCCTCGACTACCGCGCCGAGACCCCCGTCCCCGGCTGGCTGCGCATGCCCAAGCCGTTCCGGGCGTACGGCATAGAGCGCGGCGCCCCCTTCGACCCCGGCTACCGCGAGCTGGTCCAGGACATTGTGGCCGCCGCCGACCCGACCGTCGACTTCCGGACGTACGACCTCCTGAACGTGCTGGTCACCCCGAACGCCGGCCCCTCCGCGCTGGACACGGTCCTGTCGGTGACGTTCGCCGGAAACCACGAGGCCCCGGTCGCCGACGGCGTCCCCGTCGCGAACGCGTCCTTCGTCTACTCCCGCCAGGACGACGGCTCCGGCTCCTACGACCGCACCGGCTACCGCGTCCTGCCGCACGAGAACGGCCACGTCTTCGGGCTGCCCGACCTCTACACCCAGGAGGGCGGCGGCGCGGTCGGCCACTGGGACATCATGAGCGAGGACTGGGGCGCCAACAACGACTTCCTCGGCTGGCACAAATGGAAGCTGGGCTGGCTGGACGCCGACCAGATCGGCTGTGCCTCCGCGCCCGGCACCAGCGAGCACGCCCTCACCCCCCTCGCCGAGCGGGGCGGCCCCAAGCTGGTCTTCGTCCCCCTCAGCAGCCGCGCCGGATACGCCGTCGAACTGCGCACCCGTGACGGCAACGACGAGGCCGTGTGCCGCCCCGGCGTCCTCGTCTACCGGGTCGACGCGAACATCGACACCGGCATGGGCCCGGTCACGGTCCACGACTCCCAGCGCGACAGCGGCGGCTGCACGCGCAGCCCGAACGTCCACGCCGAGCTGTCGGACGCGCCGCTCGTGCCGGGCGAGACGTTCAAGGACACGGCGCGCGGGGTGCGGATCTCCGTGGTGGCGGCGGACCTGGAGGGGACGTACCGGGTGCGGATCACCCGGAGCTAGCCACCGGATCCCCCGCGCCGCAGTGGCCGTACGACGCCGGACCCGGGCGCGGCTACCGTAGGCGACCTGCCGCGACCGCCGTACCGGAGAGACGATGCCCGCCAGGACGACCCCGACCGCCGCCCCGGACAGCCAGGTACCGGAGGAGGCCGTCACGCCGTTGATCCGCGGGGTCGCCGTCCTGGAGGAACTGACCGCGGCGGGCGGCACGATGAGCGCGAGCGCCCTGGAACGCGCCACCGGCCTGGCCCGCTCCACCGTCGACCGGATCGTGGCGACCCTGGCCCGCATGGAGTACGTCCGCCTGGACGGCCGGGACGCGGTCCTGACCCCGCACGTGATGGAACTCGGCAACGCCTACCTGGCCGCACTGCGCCTGCCCGCCCTCCTCGGCTCACGCGCCGACGCCCTGGCCGACGAACTCGACGAGTCGGTGTCGCTGGCGGTCGCCGACCGCGACGGAATCCGCTTCATCCACCAGGCGACCCGCCGCCGCGCGATGTCCCTCAGCTTCCGCATCGGCGACCTGCTCCCCGCCGAACGCACCGCGCCCGGCCCGCTGTTCGCGACGGAGTGGACCGACGCCGACTGGACCCGCCGGCAAGCGCGCCGGGCGACGGACCCGCAGGACCGCACCTTCCCGGCGGTACCCCCCGCCCCGGAGGTCCGCCCGGACGCCGACTTCGTACGCCGGACCGAGCGGGCGGCGGCGGACGGCTGGTCCCTGGACGACCAGCTGATCGAGCCGGGCCTGGTGGCGGTCTCCGCGCCCGTACGGGACCCCCGTACGGGACGCCTCGCGTGCGTCGCCAGCGTCGTCAGCCACACGAGCCGCCACACGGCGGCCGATCTGCGCGAGACCCTCCTCCCCCGGCTCCGTACGGCCGTCGCGGAAATGGAACAGGACCTGCGCCAGGCCCCACCCGCCGAACCGGGCCCGCCACCCGCGGGCCTCGCCCTCTGGACGGGCGCGTCGAAGCAGGAACTGGGCCGCGAGTTCGTCGAGTCCCTGGCCCGCGGCCTGACCGTCCTCACGGCGTTCGGAGAGGGCCGCGAGTCCCTGACCCTGACCGAGGTGGCGAAGGCGACCGGTCTGGCCCGCGCGACGGCCCGCAGAGCCCTGATCACCTACGACCACCTCGGCCTGGTCGCCCAGACCGCCGACCGCACCTTCACCCTCACCCCCCGGGTCCTCTCCCTGGGCTTCCCCCCGCTCGCCGGAACCCCCCTCGCCCGCCTCGCGGAGCCCCACCTGCGGACACTGACGGACCGCATCCGGGAAACGACCTACCTCGCGGCCCTCACGGAAACGGGCGACGCGATCCAGTGCACGGCCCGCGTGACCGCCCACCACGTCATGCGCGTCGACATCCCCCTGGGCACCCGCCTCCCGGCCACGACCGACACCGCGGTGGGCCGAGTCCTCCTGCCCCACGGCTACGCCGACGTCGGCCATGACCACGCCGTGTCCGACGAGGAGTGGGAACAGGGCGTGCGCACCCTCGCCGTTCCCGTCCACGACCGCACCGGCCGCACGATCGCCGCCCTCGCCACCTCCACCCACACGGCCCGCCGCACGGCCGAGGACTGCGTCGACACCCTCCTCCCCGCCCTCGCCACCACAGCCACCCACATCGAAGCGGCCCTCCACACGGCCTCCCGCTTCACACCGGTGCCGGTGACCTGACACCGGATCCGGCGTCGACTCCCTCCGGGGCTTCGGAGACCCTCGGCGGGGTCACGCCCCGGAGGACCCCAGCGCGACGTCCGTGTCCTCGCCACCCCATCCCTGAGGGCTGCGCCAGATGACGTGGACATCGAAGACATCGCGGACGGTGTCCGCGGACCAGTCCTCGGCGGGAGGCTCGGAGAGGACCAGGTAGAGGCCGGCGGCCGGCGTCTCCAGGGTGTGGTTGATCTCCAGCAGGCGGGTCGCCCCCGAGCGCAGGTCCGCGTACGTGGAGCGGCCGGCTCCCAACGCCTCGTAGAGGAACAGGCCGCGCCCGGTGACACAACTGACATCGACGACCGGCGAATCGGCCGGCTGGAGGTCGGCCCAGAGCAGGGACGACTTCAGCGCATGACGGACCGCCTCATGCTTCCTGCACGTCCGGTCGGCATCGGCCGACTCCTCCAGCGCACGCAGGAAGCCCTCCTTCGTGGTGGTCGACGGTGGCGCGGTGGTGCTCTCCGCGAGGGTCATCTGCGCTACGTCCTTCTGCTCGGGCTGTTGCCGGGACTGCTCGGGCTGCTGCCCCTCGGCGGCGGGGACCGCTGGTATCACTGGGACCGCTGGGACCACCGTGGCGGTGACGTCGGAGTCCGGTGGCGGTTCCGGTTCCGTGGCGAGGCGGCCCTGCAGAACCCGGCGCGCTTCGGTCAGGGCCGCCGCCCAGCCCGAGGCCGTCAGGTCCTGCCGGAGCCGGCCGGCGTCCAAGGTGCCTTCCTTGAGAGCCCGGTTGGCCGTCGCGGCGAGGTCACGCAGAGCGCCCAGCCTTTCCCTGTCCGGGGAGCCGAAGAGGTGGAGCACATCGACCCAGTCGGCCTGGTCCCTGCGGAGGACGCGGTTGGCCATCCCCTGGAGTTCGGAGAGGCGGGCGCGGCCGTCGGGGACATCGCCGTCGTTCCGGACCAGCTCACCGAGGACGTCCAGCGCCGCGATGTAGCGCCCGGCCATCCTCTCGGAGACGGGCGAGCGGCCACGCTGGTCAGCGGTGAGCACGGTCTGGTTCGACTCGTTCGCGAACACCCAGCAGTCCAGCTTCTCGCCCCGTCGTGGAGGGGCCGACCCGTGGCGGACGGTGAGAACCAGCGGCCGGCCGATCACGGGCGACAGGGGCTTGACCCTGTAGCGACCGCCAGGAGCCTGGCCCACGACCTCGACCCGGACATCACTGCCGATCAGGGGCAGTCCGGCCGTGGCGCTTTCCGGCTGGACATCGGGCGACGCCGTGCCCGTCCCCGCACCGACCCCGGAGCCGAGGAGGGCCTCGGGAAGCGGGGCGGTGTGCAGGATGGTGAGGCTCTGCGTGCTGCGGGTGAGCGCCACGTACAGCTGTCGCAGGCCGGCGGGGCCGCGGTCGGCGATGGTGGCGGGCTCGACGACCAGGACATGGTCGTACTCCATGCCCTTGGCCTGTGCGGCGGCCAGGACGGACACCGACCCGCGGACCCGATCGTCGAGGTCGCCGCCTTCGTCGACCCTGCGACTGATCGCGTTCAGCCAGTCCGAGTCGTCGGGCACGACGACGGCGACGGAACGCAGCGTGCTTCCGTCACTGGTACCGACAAGGCGGGTCACCTGGGCGAGCGTGTCGTCGAGCAGCTTCCACGGCTCGGTCGCCACCGTCCGTACGGCGCCTTCGCCCGCCGCCCGGACGGCCCGCGGGTAGGGCAGGGCCGGCGCGATCGCCCGCGCGAGCGGGGCGACGAACTCCATGATCTCGGCGGGCACCCGATAGCTCGTGTTCAGCTCGGCCACCCGCCAGTCACCGTGGTCGGACAGCAGCGCGCCGATACGGTCCCAACTCGTCGGGATGTGCGGACCCGTTGCCTGCGCGAGGTCGCCCAGTACCGTCATGGAGCCGTTGACGGCACACCGCCGCCGCAGTGCACGGGCCTGCATGGGAGTGAGGTCCTGCGCCTCGTCGGCGACGATGTGGCCGTAGCGCCGCGGAGTGTCCCCGCTGATGAGCACCCGGAGCTCTTCGAGGCAGACGTGATCGTCGACGGTCCACGGGTCGGCGTCGGCGCTGGCGGCACGGGCCCGCAGCAGCGCGGCCTGCTCCTCCTGGCCGAGGATGCCGTCGGCGCACGCGCGGAGGAGTTCCGGTGAGTCGTAGAGGCTGCGCAGCGCCTCCCGGGCGCCCGGTGACGGCCAGACACGTTCGACGAGACGCTCGACCCGGCGGTTGCGCTCCAGATCACGGCGGACCGTGCCGGCCTGCCCGCGCCGGGGCGCGACCTCGGCGAGTTCCTTCAGGAGACGGTCGACGAGCAGCCCCCGGAAGCGGTCACGACGCTCCCGGTAGGGTCCGTCCCCGCCGTGGGCCTGGTCGAGAAGGGCGAGCACCGCGGCCCGCGGTACACGCAGGGTCGTACTCCCCGCGGTGACGACGATCGCGGGCTCGTCGCCCTCGAAGGCCGGGGCGACGGTGAGGTCGTCGACGGCCTCCGGCCGGTAGTCGTTCTCGACCCGACGCCGCAGCACGGCCGCCATGCGCTCGTCCGACTTCACGAGCCGGGCGAGCGGGGAGTCCGTACCGAGGATCTCGCCCTCCCACAGCCGGTTCAGCTGGACGGCGTTGACGTCCCGCGTACCGAGGGTGGGCAGAACCTGTCCGACATAGTCGAGAAACCGCTGGTGGGGCCCGATGACAAGGATGTCCTGGGCCTTGAAGTGCCCGTTGTTGACGAGCCAGGTCACCCGGTGGAGACCGACCGCGGACTTGCCGGTGCCGGGACCGCCCTGCACGACGAGGATGTCCGAGGGAGACCCGGTGACCAGGTCCATCTGATCCCGGCGAATGGTCTCGACGATGTCCCGCATACGCCCGCTGCGAGACCGCTGAAGCTCACGCAGCAGGAAGTCGTCGGGCTGAAGCGGTGTGCGGCGCAGGCGCCGGGCGATGTCGCCGGGGGCGGGGGGCGCGGCGGAGGTCGGG
>NZ_JARGEF010000172.1:0-18518 GCF_033794725.1 Streptomyces sp. ID05-39B
GCCAAGAGCACGCCGGCCGCAGGCAAGGCCCCCGCGCCGAGGCCGGAAGCATCACGCACGCCGGTGTCGCAGGCGGCTCCGACCGACACCGGGGCGCAGGTGATCGCTTTGGTCAACAAGGAGCGGGCGGCGGCCGGTTGCGGCCCGCTCACCGACGACGCGAAGCTGCGGAGCGCCGCGCTGAACCACTCCGAGGACATGGACGCCCGCGACTTCTTCGACCACACGAACCCGGACGGCACCGACCCGGGACAGCGCATCACCGCCGCCGGCTACCGCTGGTCCACCTACGGGGAGAACATAGCCAAGGGCCAGCAGAGCGCCGAGTCGGTCATGACGTCCTGGATGAACAGCCCCGGACACCGTGCCAACATCCTCAACTGCGACTTCAAGAACATCGGCGTGGGCATCCACGACGGAAGCGGCGGCCCCTGGTGGACGCAAGCCTTCGGCGCCAAGCTCTGAGCGCCGTACCGCCGGGCGGGGCCGACCGACCGATGTGTCCGCCCGCCGGCGGTGACCTCCCCCAGCCGCCCAGACGTTGTGCGGGACAGAGGCGGACCCGCAGCCCGCGGGAACGCGCACACGGAACGTCCCGCCCGGACACCCGGGCGGGACGTGCCCGCGTGCGGGTCGATCCGGGAGAAAGATGATGAGCCCGGCATGGGCCGACCGTCGGACGGCCCATGGGGCGCGGGATCAGAGCTGGCCGGAGGCCGAGATCGTGATCTTCGCGGAGGTGGAGCCGCTCTGCGAGCCGAGGGACTCGATCTTCCGCACCAGCTCCATGCTGGTGTCGTCGGCGACCTCGCCGAACACCACGTGCTTGCCGTCCAGCCAGCTGGTCACGACGGTGGTGACGAAGAACTGCGAACCGTTGCTGTTCGGGCCGGCGTTGGCCATGGACAGCAGGCCGGGCCGGTCGTGCTTGAGCTTGAAGTTCTCGTCGGCGAACTTCTCGCCGTAGATGCTCTTGCCGCCCGTGCCGTCGCCGCGCGTGAAGTCGCCGCCCTGGAGCATGAAGGCGGGGATCACGCGGTGGAAGGAGGAACCGGCGTAGCCGAAGCCCTTCTCGCCCGTGGCCAGCGCGCGGAAGTTCTCCGCGGTCTTCGGTACGACGTCGTCGAACAGGTTGAAGTTGATGCGCCCTGCGGGCTTGTCGTTGATGGTGATGTCGAAATAGACCTTGGTCGTCATGCCCCCATCCTGCACGCTCCGGCGGCGGCTGCCGAATCCAGCCCCCGTGTCGGGGCGTACGGCGTCACGGACGGCCACCTCATTCGGCTACGTGAGCATTGGCGCCGGAGCCTTCCGCGCCGTATGGCGTCGGCCCACCCAGAGAGCGTGGCTGTCGTGGCGGGCGCGCACATGTCCGGCCCCGTCCCGTGCTCAGCCCCGCGAAGACCCGGTGAGGAGCCCGTCCATCTGGCCGACGGCCTCCTTGAGGCCCTCCTCCATGCCCATGGTGATCAGCTGGTCCATCTGCTCGCGGGTCGCGAAGGCGGACCGGATCTCCATACGCGTCCCGCCGTGGTGCTCCGTCAGCCGCATGCTCACCGTGGTGGTGGGCATCGTGGCGCTGGGGGTGCCGTCCTGGTCGGCGAAGCCGTCGGTGAACTCCAGGGAGGTGGGCGGCGCGGCCGAGGTGACGCGCCACCAGCCGCGGTGCTTGTCGCCCTCGGGGCCCGTCATGAAGTACGTGACCTCGCCGCCGGGGGACAGGTCGTGGTTCTCGACGGTCGCCGGGTACGTCGGCGGGCCCCACCAGCGCTCCAGCCGGCGGGGGTCGGCCCACAGCTGCCACACGTTCTCGACCGGGGCCGCGAAGTCGGCCGTCAGGGTGAGGGTGAGACTGTCGAAGTCCTTGTCCACGCTGGTCACGGTCATTGCTCCGGTCCTTTCCTCGGGTCCTGCTCCTGGGTGTGTTCGTGTTCTTCGGCGTACCGGGGCCCCCGTGCGGGGGGTCGCGGCGTCGGGGATTCCTGCGTGAGCAGGGCGGACATGCGTTCCACCCTGCCCCTCCAGAGTGCTTCCAGCTCGTCGAGGGCGCGGCGGGCCCTCGCCAGGGCATCGGGCTCGGTGCGGACGAGCTGCTCGCGTCCCCGGCGCTGCTTGGACACCAGTCCGGCCCGCTCGAGCACCGTCACGTGTTTCTGTACCGCGGCGAAGCTCATCGGGTACTCCGCGGCCAGTCGCGACACCGACAGGTCGCCGTGCGCGCAGCGGCGCAGGACGTCCCGGCGGGTCGGGTCCGACAGGGCGTGGAAGAGGCGGCTCAGGCCTCCGTCGTCCGCATCATCTACAACCATTTGGTTGTAGGTTAGTCCCTTGTGCACCCCGTGTAAACCGTCACCCCGACGCCGCGGGGCCCCGTCGCGGTCCCGCGGGAGAAGTCGTCCCCTCGGCGAGCGTGACAAAGAGGGCGGAGCGGGCGTTGAACCTCCCATGGAACAAGCCCTCTCCACAGCGGCCCCGCCGACGCCGAGCGACCGAGCAAGCTCGTGGTCCCGTGCTCGTCACGACCGCGGCCCGACGGCCGGACGGAGCCGCCGATGACCGTGCGCAGGCGTGAACACCGGCTGGAATTCGAGGGGTTCACCTATCTCTGCCGGGTCGCCGAGTCGCCCGACCCGGTCACCGGGCCCCTCGTCGTGATCGGCGGCATGATGCAGGACCGCGGTTCCTGGGCCAACTACGAGAAGCTGCTGCTCGCACACGCCTCGCTGGTGACGGTGGAACTTCCCGGCTTCGGCGCGGCCGACCCGCTTCCCGCCGAGCACGGCTACGACTTCCTCGCCGCCGCCCTGCGTCACCTGCTCGTCGAACTCGACCTGCGCGACGCGAACCTGCTCGGCACCTGCTACGGCGGCGCGATCGCCCTGCGCTGCGCCCAGCGGTACCCGCAGCACGTGTCCCGGCTGCTGCTCGGCGCGATGACGGGCCGGCTGCCGCAGCCCTACCTGGGCATGATCCCGCGGTGGCGGGCGATGGTCGAGGAGGACCGGCGCGACGAACTCGCCGACAGCCTGATGGCGACGTTCGTGAAGCCGCCCGACCGCCGCATCCCCCGGCACTTTGCGGTGTGGCGCATGCTCAGCCACCAGTTCCGTACGCAGAGCGGCCAGGATCTCGCCAAGGCCTGCGACCACAACGCCCGCATGCTGCTGCACGAGTGGTACGAGCCGATCGCCCTCGATGTCCCCGCGGTCGTCTACACGGGCGAGCAGGACCACCTCACCACACCGGAGCAGGGACAGCGGCTGGCCCGCGAACTGCACGCCCCGTTCGCGACGTTCCGCGACGCCGACCACATGTTCACCCTGGAGCAGGACGTCGCCCACGCCGACCTCATCCTCCGGTTCTGCACCGGCCGGCCCCTGACGGACCTCCCCTACCTCAGCCTCCTGGAGCATCCCGCCGGCGCGGCCGCCGTCTGAGGCGCGCCACCGCCGCCCCGGCCTGCCGCACCGGGGCGGCGGACGGCCGCCCCCGGTCCCGGCGCTCCGGGCCCGGCGCCTAGGGTGCCGTCATGACCTCGCGCGACTACCTTTGTGAACTGTTCTCGCTGGACGGCCTCACCGCCCTGGTCACGGGCGGCAGCTCCGGCATCGGCCGGGCCGTCGCCGGGGCACTCGCCCGAGCCGGGGCGAGCGTGGTCGTCGTAGCCCGCAAGGAGCCCGAACTCGCCGCCACCGTCGACGAGCTGACGGCCGGCGGCGCTCGGGCGGCCTGGGTGAGCGGCGACCTGAGCACCCGCGACGGGGTGCGTACGGCGGCGGAGGACGCGGTCGCGGTGTTCGGTGAGCCCGACATCCTCGTCAACAGCGCCGGGATCAACCTGCGTCCGCCGATGGGCGAGCTGGACGAGGACGTGTGGGACGCCACGATGGCGGTGAACCTGGAGGCGCCCCATCTGCTCGGCCGGCGGTTCGGGCCCGGCATGGCCGAGCGGGGCTACGGCCGCATCATCCACATCACCTCCCAGCAGGCCCACCGGGCGTTCGTGAACAGCGGCGCCTACGGCGTCTCCAAGGGCGCGCTGGAATCGCTGGCCCGCTCACAGGCCGAGGCCTGGTCGCCATACGGCGTCACCTGCAACACGCTCGTGCCCGGCTTCGTCATGACGCCGCTGAACGCACGGCTGTCCCGCGACCCCGAGAAGGTGGTGGCACTGGCGGCGCGCACCATGGTCGGGCGCAACGGGCTGGCCGGCGACTTCGCCGGAGCCGCGGTGTTCCTGGCCGGCCGCTCCTCGGGCTATGTCACCGGGCAGTCGGTCTTCGTGGACGGCGGGTTCTCCGTCCACTGAGGCGGTGGACCCATCCAGGGCCGGGGTCCCGGGGCAACACGAAGGCCGGCCCGGCGCGCAGGGCGCCCGACCGGCCTTCACATGCTGACGGTGACGCGGGGTCAGTCCGTGCCGAACTCCATCGCGGCGCGGTCCAGCAGCTCGTCGTCCTCGGAGACCTCACCGCGCGAGGCGATGGCCTCGGCTCCGCCCTGCGGCATGTCCGGCATGGTGCCGATCAGTCCGGTGGCGGCGGCCTGCGAGGCGCCCATGGCGGGGCTGCCGGTGCCGATCAGACCGAGTCCGACGTACTGCTCCAGCTTGGCGCGCGAGTCGGCGATGTCGAGGTTGCGCATGGTGAGCTGGCCGATCCGGTCCACGGGACCGAACGCGGAGTCCTCGGTGCGCTCCATCGACAGCTTGTCCGGGTGGTAGCTGAACGCCGGGCCCGTGGTGTCGAGGAGCGAGTAGTCCTCGCCGCGCCGCAGCCGCAGGGTCACCTCACCGGTGACCGCGGAGCCGACCCAGCGCTGCAGCGACTCCCGGATCATCAGCGCCTGCGGGTCCAGCCAGCGGCCCTCGTACATCAGGCGGCCCAGGCGGCGGCCCTCGGCGTGGTACTGGGCGAGGGTGTCCTCGTTGTGGATCGCGTTGACGAGCCGCTCGTACGCCGCGTGCAGCAGGGCCATGCCGGGCGCCTCGTAGATGCCCCGGCTCTTGGCCTCGATGATCCGGTTCTCGATCTGGTCCGACATACCGAGCCCGTGCCGGCCGCCGATGGCGTTGGCCTCCATGACCAGGTCCACGGCGGAGGAGAACTCCTTGCCGTTGATCGTCACCGGGCGGCCCTGGTCGAAGCCGATCGTCACGTCCTCGGCGGTGATCTCGACCGACGGGTCCCAGAACCGCACACCCATGATCGGCTCGACGGTCTCGACACCGGTGTCGAGGTGCTCCAGGGTCTTCGCCTCGTGGGTGGCACCCCAGATGTTGGCGTCGGTGGAGTACGCCTTCTCCGTGCTGTCGCGGTAGGGGAGGTCGTGGGCGACGAGCCACTCCGACATCTCCTTGCGGCCGCCCAGCTCGGTCACGAAGTCCGCGTCCAGCCAGGGCTTGTAGATGCGCAGGTGCGGGTTGGCGAGCAGCCCGTAGCGGTAGAACCGCTCGATGTCGTTGCCCTTGAACGTCGAGCCGTCGCCCCAGATCTGCACGTCGTCCTCGAGCATCGCCCGGACCAGGAGCGTGCCGGTGACCGCGCGGCCGAGGGGCGTGGTGTTGAAGTAGGCGCGTCCGCCCGAGCGGATGTGGAACGCCCCGCAGGTGAGTGCGGCCAGGCCCTCCTCGACCAGCGCGGCGCGGCAGTCGACGAGACGCGCGATCTCGGCGCCGTACGCCTGGGCACGGCCGGGCACCGACGCGATGTCGGGCTCGTCGTACTGGCCGATGTCGGCGGTGTAGGTGCAGGGGACGGCGCCCTTGTCGCGCATCCACGCGACCGCGACGGACGTGTCGAGGCCGCCCGAGAAGGCGATGCCGACGCGCTCGCCGGTGGGAAGGGAGGTGAGGACCTTGGACATAGGAAGAGTATGCAGCATCTCGCATGATCATGCAAAGGGGTTTTCCCGCATCACCGTACGGCGCCGCCTCGGGCTCCTCAGCCGCCGTCCGCCTCGGTCCCGCTGCCGGGCTCGTCGTCCCGCTCGCCCTCCGCCTGGGACGGCATGGGGTGGTCCGGCGTGGGCAGGCCGGTCCTGTTCAGGGTGTCGGGTTCGTCGGGCTCGCCCTCGGCCTGACTGGGGGTGTGGTCGGTCATGAGCGGCACTCCTCGGTGGTGGCGGTTGGAAAGTGGGCACCGGGTGCCCCGGTGGCTTCCCCGTCAATCGGCCCGGCCGGGCGCGAGAGCGCGCAGGAGACCGTCCGCGGCGTCCGGCTCGCCACCCCGCCGGAATCCGGCTCCGATCCGGCGGGCAAGGTCCCGGCCGTAGCCCGCGCACCAGTCCCACCAGCGATCCAGCACCGCGGCGTCGAGCCGTTCGGCGGGCACCAGCGCGGGCCAGCCGCAGGCCCGCGCCTGTGCCGTCACCTTCGCGCCGCCCTCGACCGGATCTACGGTCAGCGCGGGCACCCCGGCGCGCAGGGCCAGCACCATCCCGTGCAGCCGGTCGGTGACGACCAGGTCGAGCCGGGACAGCACCGCCTCCAACTGGGCGGGGGTGGCGCTCAGCCGCCAGTCGTGCACGTCGAGGCGGGTCTCCACTTCCAGCCGGGCGCAGTCCCGGCCGGACAGCCAGCGTGTCACCTCGTCCGCGACCCGCCCGTGCCGGCGGCGTGCCCCGTACTCGTGCTGGCCGTGGGTGAGGATCACCCCGACGACGGGCCGCGCGGGCAGGGCGGGCGCACGGGCCGCCAGATCCGCGGTGGGCTCGGTGTCCGGGGCGTCCCGCGCCAGCACCCGGTGGAAGCCGGTGACGGCCGGACCGCCGGCGTCGAGGACCGACGTGCCCACGGCGATCCGCACACAGTGCGCGAACCGCCGGTGCAGTTCCTCGATCTGCGGCCCGTGCAGCGGACCGCAGACGAACACCAGATGGGAGTAGTCCTCGGGGCGCACCTGGGTCAGATGCGGTCCGGCCGGCCGGAAGCCGGGACTCCAGGCGACGTCGTGGTCAAGCCCCGCGCCCCGCAGCACGTCCTGCACCCGGTGCAGGGCCAGTACGTCCCCGGCGGTCGCCTCTCCGTCCAGGAAGCCGAACCACCCCGTCAGCAGGATCCGCACACGCGCTGCCACAGGGGCCCGGGTGCCCTGCCCGCGGGGCCGGCAATCACCGCTGCCGGGGCGGAGGCGGTCCCGGCGCTGTTAGAGGGCGGCGCCGGAGGGTACCGGTGACGGGCGGCGCCGCCTCACACGGAGTCGCCGGTATCGCCGGGCCCGCACGGGCCGGGACCGCAGAGTGACGGCGTCCTACGGGGCGGGGGCGCCGCGGCGAGGGCCCGCCCTGTAAGGGCCGGAGCCGCCGGGATCCCCCCGGGCGGGAGTGGTCGGGGTCGCCGGAGTGACGGCCCGGTACCGGTTGGTGGCGGGGATCGCCGGCGCTCCTCCCGGCCGGGAGGAGCGCAGCGCCCGCGCCCTCCCTGCCGGGGGCGCACGGATCATCGCGCTCGTGCCGGTCGGGCGCGCGAGGGTGACGGCCCCGTATCGGTCGGAGTCGCAGGGATCGCCGGGAGGCAGGCATGGACGCTTCGGTGGACCGGATCGCACGGCCGTGGGGCAGTCGTACGCCGCACGGGCGGCACGAGCCCTGGCCCGTGCGCGTGGACACTTACCTGGAGGCGGGGGTCGAGCCCGCGCGGGTGCAGCGGTGGGTGCAGACCGCGTCGATCCTGCACTCCGACGGCGACGCCATGGACATCGCCGTGCTCGACGGGCGCATGGTCGGCGTGCGCGGCCGGGCGGGCGACCGGGTCAACCACGGCCGGCTGGGTCCGAAGGACCTCTTCGCCTGGCAGGCCAACGCCTCGCCGGACCGGCTGACCACACCACTGATCCGGCGCGGCGGCCGCCTCGTCGCGTGCGACTGGGACACCGCGCTGGAGCGGATCGCGTCCCGCTCACGCGAACTGCTGGCGGAACGCGGCCCGGGATCGATCGGCTTCTACACCACCGGACAGCTCTTCCTGGAGGAGTACTACACGCTCGCGGTGCTGGCACGGGCCGGGATCGGCACCAACCATCTCGACGGCAACACCCGCCTGTGCACGGCGACCGCCGCCGAGGCGCTCAAGGAGACCTTCGGCTGCGACGGACAGCCCGGCAGCTACGACGACATCGACCACGCCGACGTCATCGCCCTGTTCGGGCACAACATCGCCGAGACCCAGCCCGTGCAGTGGATGCGGA
Source organism: Streptomyces sp. ID05-39B (assembly GCF_033794725.1). Taxonomy (NCBI): domain Bacteria; kingdom Bacillati; phylum Actinomycetota; class Actinomycetes; order Kitasatosporales; family Streptomycetaceae; genus Streptomyces; species Streptomyces sp. ID05-39B. The sequence goes on from NZ_JARGEF010000172.1 coordinate 8,187, forward strand.
TCCTCGACCGGCTGGAGGGCGCCGACCCGCCCCGTCTGATCTGCGTCGACCCGCGCCCCACCCAGGTGGCCCGCAGGGCGGCCGTACACCTGGCTCCGCGCGTCGGCACGAACGTGGCCCTGCTCAACGCGCTCCTCCACGAGATCATCCGCACCGACCGCGTCGACCACGACTACCTCGCCGCGCACACGGTCGGATTCGACGAGCTGGCCTCCCGGGTGAAGGAGTGCACCCCCGAGTGGGCGGCCCGGATCTGTGACGTGCCGGCCGCGCGGATCGGCGAGGCCGCCGAGATCATCGGTACGGCCGACCGGCTGCTGTCCACGGTGCTGCAGGGCGTCTACCAGTCCCACCAGGCCACCGCCGCGGCCGTCCAGATCAACAACCTGCACCTCCTGCGCGGCATGCTCGGCCGGCCCGGCGCCGGCGTCCTGCAGATGAACGGGCAGCCCACCGCGCAGAACACCCGCGAGTGCGGCGCCGACGGAGACCTGCCCGGCTTCCGCAACTGGCAGAACGACAGCCACGTCGCCGACCTCGCACGCGTGTGGAACGTCGAACCGAGGACCATCCCGCACTACGCCCCGCCCACCCACGCCATGCAGATGTTCCGCTACGCAGAGCAGGGCTCGATCCGCATGCTGTGGATCAGCGGCACCAACCCGGCCGTGTCCCTGCCCGAACTGGCCCGCATCCGCTCGATCCTGGAGCAGGACCGCCTCTTCGTGGTCGTACAGGATCTGTTCCTGACCGAGACCGCGCAGCTGGCCGACGTCGTGCTGCCGGCGGCGACCTGGGGCGAGAAGACCGGCACCTTCACCAACGCCGACCGCACGGTCCACCTGTCCGACAAGGCCGTCGAACCTCCCGGCGAGGCCAGGGGGGACCTGGACATCTTCCTCGCCTACGCGGCCCGCATGGACTTCCGCGACAAGGACGGCGCACCGCTGATCACCTGGCACGACCCGGAGTCCGCGTTCGAGGCCTGGAAACGGTGCAGCGCCGGCCGGCCCTGCGACTACACCGGCATCACCTACGACAGGCTGCGCGGCGCGAGCGGCATCCAGTGGCCCTGCCACGAGGGCGCCCCGCACGGCACGGAACGCCTCTACACCGACGGGATCAGCTGGGCCCACCCCGACGTCTGCGAGAGCTACGGCAAGGACCTGGTGACCGGCGCGGCCGACGACGTGGTCGAGTACCGCTCCCTCAACCCCGACGGGAAGGCCATGATCAAGGCGGCCGGCTACCTTCCGCCGCACGAGATCCCGGCCGAGGAGTACCCGTTCCAGCTCTCCACGGGCCGTACCCTCTACCACTTCCACACCCGCACCAAGACGGCACGCGCCCCCCAGCTGGACGCCGCCGCTCCCGATGTGTGGGTGGAGGCGTCCGTGTCCGACGCCGCCCTCCTCGGCCTCGGCGAGGGCGACCTGGTCGAGGTCAGCACACCGCGGGGCTCGCTGCGCGGCCGGCTGCGGGTGACCGGCATCCGGCCCGGCCTGCTGTTCGTGCCATTCCACTACGGCTACTGGGACACCGGGGCCGGACACGGCCCGGACGGCGACACACCCCCGCGTGCCGCGAACGAGACGACCGTCACCGACTGGGACCCGGTGTCCAAACAGCCGCTGTTCAAGACGGCCGCCGCCGGACTCCGCCTCGTGGAACGCGCGGACGGCGAGCACGCCCCGGCGCCGACCACCACCGCGTCCGCCCCCGCGCGCGCCGGCACCGTACCGGCCACCACCGGCGGAACCTCCGCGCTCGCCACCGAGGCGGGCGAGGCGGGCGAAGCGGGCGAGGCCGCAGAAGCGGGCGGCGACGGCCGTAAGGAGGACGCCGAATGAGCCGGACCGAAGGCATCGGCCTCACCCTCAGCGATCTGCACCACGGCGAACAACACCTCGCCCGGCAGCTGACGGCGGTCGCCGAACGGCACCGCACCGACCACGAGATCCACCATGTCGCCACCGACCTCGCCGGCTGGTCCCGAGAACACGTCCGCAGCCTGGCCGACGCCGGTCACGCCCACGGACTGGACCTCGGCGGCCCCACCGGGACCCCCACGCCGGGCCTCCTGTCCACGCTCCGGGAGAAGGCCGCCGAAGCCGTGGGCCACCGCCCCGAGCCCGGCCTGCTGCTCCTGCGCGATCTGCGCGAACTGCACCTGGCCGCCACCAGGAACTCCCTCTGCTGGGAGATGCTCGCCCAGGCCGCGCAGGCGACCAGGGACGACGACCTCCTCGACCTGACGTCCCGGTGCCATCCGCGGACGCTGCGGCAGATGCGCTGGACCAACACCATGATCAAGATTCTGTCACCCCAGGTCCTCACCAGCCTCTGACGAGGGGACGCCGGGACGACTCGCCGGTCGCGGGTACCCGTTCCGCCGTGCGGCCGGACAGAAGGCGTCCGGCCCGGCAGAGCCGAGGAGGCACGGGATGGGACTGCGCAACCACGTCGTGGTGGTGACCGGAGCGTCCAGCGGGATCGGACGGGCCACGGCCGAAGCCTTCGCCCGCAAGGGCTGCGCCGTCGTGCTGGCCGCGCGCCGCGAGGAGGCACTGGAGGCGGCCGCCGAGGAGTGCGCGAAGCATCGCGGGGCACGGACGCTGGTCGTGCCCACCGACACGACCGACATGGGAGCGGTCGACCAGCTGGCACGGCGCGCGGTGGAGGAGTTCGGCCGCATCGACGTCTGGGTCAACAATGCGGCCGTGAACGCCTTCGGCCGGTTCGAGGACGTGCCGCTGGAGGACTTCCGCAAGGTTCTCGACGTCAACGTGATGGGGTACGTGCACGGTGCCCGCGCCGCACTGCCGGTGATGCGGCAGCAGGGCACGGGCACACTGATCAACATCTCGTCGATCGTGGGCGCCGTCCCGCAGCCGTACAGCCACCCCTACAGCATGTCGAAGCACGCCGTCCAGGGCCTCGGCTCCAGCCTGCGGCAGCAACTGCGGGTGGAAGGGGTGAAGGGCATCCACGTCTGCACGGTGATGCCCGCGACCATCGACACCCCGCACTTCGAGCAGGCCGCCAACTACACCGGGCACAAGGTGGTCGCCATGCCCCCGGTCTACAGCCCCGAGCGGGTGGCCCACGCCATCGTCGATCTCGTACGGCATCCCCGCCGCGAGGTGGTGGTCGGCCCCGCGGGCCGCGCCCTGGTACGGCAGTCCCGCATGGCACCGGCCCTCGCCGAGCGGGCCATGGCCCGGCAGACCGACAGGAGCCACCTCGACCAGGAGGAACCGGCCCCCGCCACCCACGGAGCGCTGCACGTCCCGGCCCCCGGAGAGGGAGCCGTCCACGGCGGCTGGCACGGCCGCCGGCGCACCGCGATGCGCAGGACGGCCATCGCGGCCGCCCTGGCGGGGGCGGCGGTGACCGCGGGCCGCCGGGCGGTCCGGGCGGGCGGCTGAACGGTTCTCCAGCCCCGCCGCGCCCGTTGTCGCGGTGGGGCCGGAGAAGGCCGTGAGGCGGGTGGGCGGTCAGCGCGTCGCCCGCCCCGCCGCGTGCTGGGCCGGGGCCGGGGCACGGACGCCCTCGATGACGAATCCGCTGCGGACGCGGCTCGGCAGGCGGTTGAGGGGGATGCGGAGGTCCTGATGGGGGACCGTGTAGTCCAGCCGGGCCAGCCGGGGGCCCAGGGCCCCGAGCAGGGCGATCGTGATGTCCTCGCCGGGGCAGCGGTGTCCGGTGGCGCGGTCACCGCCGCCCTGCGGGATCAGTTCGTCGCGTGCGGGCGGCCGGTCCAGGAAGCGTTCCGGTGCGAAGGCGTACGGGTCGGCCCAGAGACCGGGGTCGTGGTTCTGCCCGTAGAGGTCGAGGAGGATCAGCGTGCCCGAGGGGATCGGTTCCCCCTGCCACTCAAGGTCGGTGACGGCCCGGCCGCCGAGGAAGGGGGCGAAGGGGTAGAAGCGCCGCAGCTCGTGGGCGAAGGCGACGGCGTACGCGGCATCGTCCTCACGCAGTCGTTCCCGCAGGCCGCGGGGACCGCGGTGCAGTGCGTGCGCGGCGTAGGAGACGAACCAGCACACCGCGACGGTCGGGCGGACGATGTTCAGCAGTTCGACGGCGGCCGTGTGCGGGTCGAGCAGCCGGCCGTCGGCGTCCCGGTGCCGGACCACGACGTCCAGCGCCGACCCGGCCGGCGCGTCGCTCTCCCCGTCCCGGACCTCCTCGACCAGACGGCCGAGCCAGGCCTCGCTGCGGGCACGGGCACGGCGGGCCCGCAAGTGGCGCGGACCGGGCGTGGCGAAACCGTCGACCATGGCGACCATGTCCCGTGCCACCCGGTCGACGTCGTCGAGGCCGAGGGGGAGGCCGGCCCAGCGGCAGACGCCTCGGGTGAGGATGCGGCTCACCTCGTCGAACAGCACGACCGACGGACGGCCGGGCCACGACGGCACGGCCTCGTCCCACACCTTCGAGACGTGCTCCACCACGCCGGCGACGGCCTGCGGCCCGGTGAGCAGGGAGAGGAACATGTCCTTGCGCGTGCGGTGGGCCTGTCCGTCCAGGGTGTGCACGGCCCCGTGCCCGAAGAGGGTGCTCAGTACCGGCCCGGGAAGCGCCGTCTCGCGCTCGACGTGCCGTTCGTCGTAGAAGAAGCGCACCGCCTCCGGCCCGTGCAGGGCCACGGCGTGCTGTCCCATCAGCCGGGCGCGTACGACAGGGCTCGCGCTGCGGCGCCGGCGGTCGGGCAGCCAGCCGTACCCCTTGGCGAGGAGGGCGAGCGAGCTGTCGGCGAGTGGGGGGCGACGACTGTGATCCATGGCTGCGCGAGTGCCCCCGCGGTCCCGGCCGGAAACTCCCAGCGGCCGGGTGACGACGCAGGGTTCTCCCGCCGGGGGACCGGGGTACTCGTCCGGCTTCCCACCAGGGAGGAACGATGGATCACTCACGAGTTCCGGTGCTGGAGGCGTTGCAGGAGTTCAGGCGGCGCGCAGACGTGGCGTACGGCCCGCCCGGCCACAAGCAGGGCCGCGGTGTGGATCCGCGGGTCGCGGAGATCGTCGGGCTCGACGTGTTCCGCTCGGACGTCCTGTCCCTCAACGGCCTGGACGACCGGCGCCAGTCCCACGGCGTGCTCGGCCAGGCCCAGGAACTCATGGCGGACGCGGTCGGTGCCGAGCACGCGTTCTTCTCCACCTGCGGCAGTTCCCTCTCGGTCAAGACCGCCATGCTGGCCGTCGCCGGCCCCGGCGAGAAACTGCTGCTGTCGCGCAACGCGCACAAGTCGGTGATCGCGGCCGTCGTCGTCAACGGTGTGGAACCCATCTGGGTCCACCCGAAGTTCGACGGGGAGCGGCACCTCGCGCACCCGCCGGAGCCGGACGACGTACGCCGCCGCCTCCAGGAGCACCCGGACGCCAAGGGGATGCTGCTCATCACCCCCACCGACTGGGGCACCTGCGGGGACATCCAGGGCGTGGCCCGCGTGTGCCACGAGTTCGACGTCCCGCTCATCGTCGACGAGGCGTGGGGCGCCCACCTGCCGTTCCACCCGGGTCTGCCGGCCTGGGGCATGGACGCGGAGGCCGACCTGGTGGTCACCAGCGTCCACAAGATGGGCGGAGCCATCGAACAGAGTTCCGTCTTCCATCTCCAGTACGACCGGGTGTCGCCCGAGGCGCTCAAGCAGCGGGAGGACCTGCTCGGCACCACCAGTGCCTCGTCCCTGGTGTACGCGACGCTCGACGGCTGGCGACGCCAGATGGTCGAGCACGGGCACGAACTCCTGGACGCCGCGCTCCGGCGGGCCGAACGGATCCGGGTCGCCGCCGGTGAGACGGCGGGACTGCGGCCGATGGGACAGGAGGTCGTCGAGGAAGGGCTCGCCGCCTCCTTCGACCCCCTGAAGCTCGTGATCGACGTGCGGGAACTGGGCATCAGCGGCATGCAGGCCGCCGAATGGCTGCGCGACCGGCGCCATGTGGACGTCGGCGGCTCCGACAGCTGCCGCATCAGTGCCTCGATCACCCACGCCGACGACGACGAGACCGAGAAGATCCTGCTGGACGCCCTGCGCGCCCTCGCCGAGGCCGCCGACTCCATCGAACGGCAGCCGCCGGTCCGCCTGCCGGAGCCCTCCGCCCTGGAACTGGAACAGGCCATGCTCCCGCGTGAGGCCTTCTTCGCCGAGGCGGACCACGTGCCGGCCGAACGCGCGGCGGGGCGGATCGCCGCCGAGATGATCAGCCCGTACCCGCCGGGCGTGCCGGCGGTGGCGCCCGGCGAGGTCATCACCGAGGCGGTCCTCGACTACCTGCGCAGCGGCGTCGACCACGGTGTCCTCATCCCGGACGCGGCCGACCCCTCTCTCGGGACACTGCGGGTGGTGCGGCGGTCCTGAGCATCCTCAGAAGGAGCCGACGGAACGACCCCGCCGGGCCTGTGGCCTGCGGGGTCGGGCACGCTCGGGGACGCACGGCGTCACTCGGCGTTCGCCGGGAGTTCGCCGGGCGTTCGCCCGTCGGGCCCCGGCCGCGTTCGGTCCGCGGGCCCCGGCCGCGCCGGTCCCCGCCTTCCTGAAGCTCCTCGTTGCCGCCCGGTCGGCGTCCTGGTCGCTCACTCCGCAACTCTCGGCGTCCTTGCGGAGCCGTGTTCGCCGGGTGTCGTACTTCTTGCTGCCGGGCTCGGGCACGACGATCACCTCCTGCCGACCGGGTGGGCGTGTACCCGTCAATAGGGTTGCCCGTGGGGAACTCCCGTGATCGTCGGCCGGTAACCTGGCACCGTGCAGGCCCCCCGTCTCCGTCGTGTCGCCGTCCTCGTCCTGGAAGGGGCGAAACCGCTGGACGTGGGCATCCCGGCGCAGGTGTTCACGACCCGCGCGAGCATGCCGTACGAGGTACGGGTCTGCGGGGCGGCACCCGGACTGGTGACCGGCGGCGACGGGCTGTCGTACCACGTCGCCGACGGGCTCGACGCCCTCGAACGGGCCGACATCGTCTTCATCCCCGGCTACCGGTTCCCCGACCGCGACGACCCGCCCCGCGCGGTCGTCGACGCGCTGATCGCCGCCCACACCCACGGCGCCCGGCTCGCCGCCATCTCCACCGGCGCCTTCGCCCTCGCCGCCACCGGCCTCCTCGACGGCAGGCGCGCCACGACCCACTGGCACTACACCCGTGCCCTGGCCGCCCGCCACCCGCTGGTACGGGTCGACGAGAACGTCCTCTTCGTCGACGAGGGCAGCGTGCTGACCTCGGCCGGCGCCGCCTCCGGCATCGACCTGTGCCTGCACATCCTGCGCGGCGACCTCGGCGTGGCCGCGTCCAACCACACGGCCCGGCGTCTCGTCGCGGCCCCCTACCGCAGCGGCGGCCAGGCGCAGTACGTGCCGCGCAGCGTGCCCGAGCCGCTCGGCGAGCGGTTCGCCGCCACCCGGGAATGGGCGCTGCGCCGCCTCGGGGCCTCCCTCACCCTCACGGTGCTCGCCCGGCACGCCGCGGTGTCGCCCCGTACCTTCTCGCGGCGTTTCGTCGAGGACACGGGGTACACGCCCATGCAATGGGTGATGCGCGCCCGGATCGACGCGGCCCGGGAACTGCTGGAGCGTTCCGAGCGGAGCGTCGAGCAGATCGCCGCCGATGTCGGCCTGGGCACCGGCGCCAATCTGCGGACACACTTCCAGCGCATCCTCGGCACCACGCCGAGCGAGTACCGGCGCACCTTCACCCAGGGCGAATAGCCCGGCCCCGCCCGTAGACCGACCGCCTGCCCCCGCATGGCGCGATCCTTTCGAACCGTGGCGATCTCGCCGCTGTCCCGGCCACGGGCAGCACGCGAACCTGGAAAAGCGAAGGGAAGGGACACCACACATGACTCGCATCGCCATCAACGGATTCGGCCGCATCGGACGCAACGTGCTGCGCGCGCTGCTGGAGCGCGACACCGACCTCGAGGTCGTCGCCGTCAACGACCTCACCGAGCCCGCCACGCTCGCCCGGCTGCTCGCCTTCGACTCGACGTCCGGCCGCCTCGGCCGCCCGGTGAGCGCCGACGGCGACACCCTCGTCGTCGACGGCCGCCGCATCAAGGTCCTCGCCGAGCGCGAACCGGCGCAGCTGCCCTGGGCCGAACTCGGCGTCGACATCGTCCTGGAGGCGACCGGCCGCTTCACCTCGGCGAAGGCCGCGCGCGCCCACCTCGACGCGGGCGCGAGGAAGGTGCTCGTCAGCGCGCCGTCGGACGGCGCGGACGTCACCCTCGCGTTCGGCGTCAACACCGACGCGTACGACGCGGAGCTGCACACCATCGTCTCGAACGCCTCCTGCACGACCAACGCGCTCGCACCGCTGGCCGCGGTCCTCGACGACCTCGCGGGCATCGAGCACGGCTTCATGACCACCGTGCACGCCTACACCCAGGAGCAGAACCTCCAGGACGGCCCGCACCGCGACCCGCGCCGCGCCCGCGCCGCCGGCGTCAACATCGTGCCGACCACGACGGGCGCCGCCAAGGCGATCGGGCTGGTCCTGCCGAACCTCGAGGGCAAGCTCTCGGGCGACTCGATCCGCGTGCCCGTGCCGGTGGGCTCGATCGTGGAACTCAACACGACCGTGGCGCGCGACGTGACCCGCGACGACGTGCTGGCCGCCTACCGTGCCGCCGCCGAGGGCCCCCTCGCGGGCGTCCTGGAGTACTCCGAGGACGCGCTCGTCTCGGCCGACATCGTGGGCAACCCGGCCTCGTCGATCTTCGACTCGGCCCTCACCCGCGTCGACGGCCGGCACATCAAGGTGGTCGCCTGGTACGACAACGAGTGGGGCTTCTCCAACCGGGTGATCGACACCCTCGGTCTGCTCGCCGCCACCACCGGCTGACCGACGCGGTACCTTCCCCCTCGCCGGCGTGTCCTGGCCCGCGTCACCAGCCTGCCCTCACCAGCCCGTCGTGAGCAGGTGGTTGAGCAGCAGGGCCAGGGCCGCCTGCGCGGCCAGCCAGGCGCGCGGGCGGGACAGGAACGCGCAGGCCGGGAGCAGCCACATCGCGAACGGCAGCCAGATGCGTTCCGTCTCCGCCTTGCTCATGCCGGACAGGTCGGCGACCAGGAGGGCCAGCAGCGCGGCGGCCGTGAGCAGGGCGAGCCGGGCCTCGGTGGCCGGACGGTCCGGGCCGCCGGGGGCGGTGAGCGCCGCACCGGGGTGCCGCAGCAGCACCGCGCCGACCCGTCTCAGGCCCGCGATCGACGCCGGGCCGACGACGAGGACGGTGCAGGCGAGGTTGGCCCACACCCAGTAGCCGTAGGGGCGGATCCCGCCCGCGCCCTGGTAGTAGCGCGTGACGAGCAGGCGGTACGCCTCCCACCAGTCGAACCCGGCCAGGGTGAACACCGCCGGCACCACCGCGAGCCCGGCCAGCAGCGGCACCAGCAGCAGAACCCCTCGCTCACGGACGCGTCGGCGGCCGAGCAGCAGCACCGCCCCGCCGATGACGGCGAACAGGGTGAGCCCGTAGGAGAGATAGCAGGTCAGGCCGAACAGCAGGCCGGAGCCGGCCGCCCATCCGAGCGAGCGGCGGACCGAGCGGCCGGTGACGGCGAGGGCCAGCAGCGTCACGGACCAGGCGGCGACGGCCGCGAAGTACGCGTCGGCCGACGTGCCCATCCACACCGCCGCAGGGGCCAGTACCAGGAACGGTGCGGCCCGCCGTGCGAGCCCCTCGCCGGCCAGGGCCCGCACCGCCACCATCACCGCCACACAGGCCGTCGCGCCGACCATGACGCACCAGACCCCGGCCCAGCCGCCACCGCCCAGACCGGCCCGGTCGAGCAGGACGAAGGTGAGGATGGCGCCCGGGGGATGGCCGGCGATGTGGGCGGGCCAGTTGTCGGGCGACTCCAGGAGGATGTGCCCGTTGAAGCCGCGCAGTGCGGCCGGGATGTCCGGGAAGCGGTCGACGACCTGGAGATACTCGTGGCGCGTGGTGAGCCGGCCGGCGACACCCCGCTGCCAGCCGTCGATCAGCGCGAGGGAGAAGGTCCACGCCGTGGCCGTGCCCCAGACCGCCGCGAGCAGCACCCGCCAGGGCAGGCGGGCCGCCAGAGTGGGGCCGTATGCCACGCAGGCCCCCGCCAGCAGGATCGCCGCCGGAGTGCCGGGGCCCACGTGCGGTGCCCAACTCCCCACCAACGGGGGCCAGTCGACGCGCAGGGTGTGCCGGGTGTGCTGGATGTGGCGGCCGATCAGGACGGCCGCCGTCACCAGCAGGACGGCCGCGCCGACGGCGTACAGATCGAGGCGGATGCCGCTCGCATCGGAGCCGGAGCCGGAGCCGGAGCCGGAGGTGGGGGTGGGGGTGGAGCCGGAGGTGGAG
>NZ_JARGEF010000173.1:0-18264 GCF_033794725.1 Streptomyces sp. ID05-39B
AAGAGCCCTAGGGGATCCCTTATCGTTTTTGTCGGGCCCGTCTGGACACCGAGGTCAAACCTCGGGCTTCGTTCGCGGGGTGAGCGGTGTATAAGCGGCAGGGGGGACGGCAGCGCGGCATGCTGGGGGCGGGGGTGGGCCCGCGGCCGAGCGGCCGGCAGCGGTCGGGGGGCCGCCGGCACCGCGGGAGTCAGCGCGCCTTGCGCCCGCTGAAGCGCACGGTGCCGGCGGCCCGCGCCCGGCTCCTGGACGAGCGGGCGACGGCCGACCGCATCGCCCGGTTCGGCGCGCACCCGGACGTCTGGCTGCCGGTGCTGCGCCCGGCGCGCGAACGCTGGCTGCGGCTCGCCCTCGTGCACGACACCGGCCCGACCATGCCGGTCTGGCGTCCCCTCGTGCGCGAGCTGCACACCGTGCTGGCCCAGTCGGGCATCTTCCGCACGGTCACGCTCCACCCCGCCGGTCCCGACGGCCGGGCAGAGCACGTTCCCGACCCGGCCGACGGGCGCACCCTCACCCTGGTCGTCAGCGACTGCATGGGCCCGCAATGGCGCCCCGGCCCAGCGGGCGCCCGCTGGTACGCCACCCTGCGGCACTGGGCGTCCCGGATGCCGCTGGCCGTCGTACAGCCGCTGCCGGAGCATCTGTGGCCGACGACGGCGTTCCCGGCCGAGCCGGGCGTCCTGGCCTCGCCCGGCGCAGCGGCCCCGCCCGCCGCCCTCACCTTCGCCCCCTACGATCCCGACGCGGCCCGGCCGCACCCCGCCGCGTTCCCCGTGCCGGTCCTGGAACCGGGCGCCGCCTGGCTCGCCCACTGGGCCGCGCTGGTGGCCGGCCCCGGCGGCGCGCACACCCCGGGCGCGGCGGCCTGGCTGTCCCCGGCGCCGCCCGAGCAGGACCGGGCCGCCGATCCGGGGAGCCTGCCCGCCCAGGACCTGGTGCTGCGGTTCCGGGCCACCGCCTCCCCCGAGGCCTTCCGCCTCGCGGGACATCTGGCGCTGGCCGACCCTTCCGTTCCGGTGATGCGCCTGGTGCAGCGCGCGGTGGAGCGCGACCCGCGCCCGCAGCATCTCGCCGAGGTGATCCTGAGCGGCATGCTCACCGCGGTCCCGGGTCCGCCGGGCTCGTACGCCTTCCGCCCCGGAGTCGGCGAGCTGCTCCAGCGCACCCTCCCGCGCACCGCCCGCGGCCGCACCCGTGACCTGCTGGAACGGATGGGCCGCCTCATCGACGCACGAGCCGGCCTCGTCGCGGGCGAGTTCCGCGCGCGGACCGGCACCGGGAGCGCGGGGACGGCGTTCGCCACGGTCAGCGAGGACACGGTACGGCGGCTGGGCGCGGGCGGCCGGAACGCCGTACAAGAGGCCGAGCAGAACGAGCAGAGCAAGCAGGCCGAGCAGGGACGGAGTGCCGGCCAGGACAGCACGGCGTGGCCCACCCTCCGCTTCGAGACCGACACCGACCTCGGCACCCGGCCCGAGGCGCGGATCAGCCTCGAGTACGCCGTCCACCAGGTCCTCTCCCGCGGCGGTCTGACGCCGCAGCAGTACGAGGTGCTGGTCCGGCCCGACGGCTACCGCGTCCGCGTCGACCCTGGCGTCTTCCTGCTGCCGGTCCTGGCGGCGGCCCTGCGCTGGCTTCCCGGCCCCCTGACCGACCGCGCGGAGGCGGCCCCGCGGCTGCGGGTGACGTTCCAGGACGGTTTCGAGAACGGTTTCCCGGACGGCTTCCAGAACGACTCCCCGGGCGGCTTCCCGGGCGGCCAGGAGGCCGTTCCCCCGCAGGCGTCCGCCCCCGTGCTGGTGGTCGTCCCGCCCGCCCTCTACGAGGCCTTCGCCGACAGTTCCGCCGCGGCCGGGCCGCACCGTTTCCGCCCGCTGTACGGCGCCGCCCCCGACGCCCCGCCGCTCGCCTGGTACTGCCCGCTGCCCGCGCCGCGCGCCGAGGAGGAGCCGGACCTGGTGCGCGGGCCGTTCATCGCCACGGGCTCCGAGCGGCCGGGCATACCCGTGCCGGGCCGGTCCGCCGTCGTGCACCTGTGGTCCGCGGGCCCGCTCACCCTCCTCGACCCGGCGGGACCGCATGCCGGACCACACGCCGGACGGCCGGCGCGGCCGATGACGTACTACGAGGTGGACCTCACCCCGCAGCACGCCGGCCTGCCGGTCTCGCTGCCCAGTTCGGGCAAGGGCGAGTTCGTCGGGACCGCCATGCTGACCTGGTGGGTGGAGGACCCGGTGGCCTTCGTACGGGCGGGGACCGCGCGGGTCGCGGACCGGCTCCTCGCCCATCTGCTGGAGACCGCGCCACGGATCACCCGCCATCACTCGCCGCGTCGCGCGGCCGGGGCGCAGCGCGCGCTGGACACGCAGTTGGGCAGGTGGCCGGTGCCGGGTCTCGCGGTGCGCTGCGCGGTGCGGCTCGCGCCGGAGTGGGCGCCGCCGCCCGCGCCGCCGTCGGCCGCCCCGGCGACGGCGGCCTCGCCGACCGGTCTCCTCGCCGGCGCCGACGCCGTGCTGCTCGGCTTCGACGGTCCGGTGACCCGGCTGTTCACGGCGTCGGCGGCACGCGAGGCCGCACGGGATCTGCTGGCGGTGGCCGCCGCTCGGCGCGGCCCACGGGACGCGGAGCACACGCGGGTCACCCGGGAGGCGTCGGAGGTCCCGGCGCGGGAGGTGCTCACGCATCCGCTGGACGTGCTGCGCGTCTACGCCCGCGACGAGTTGGGGCCGCTGCTCCGGGCCCGTCTGGACGAACTGGAACTGGCGGCCGTCCCGCACGCGCCGACCACCCACAACTGCGTCGCCCTGGTGCGCGCGTTGCAGGAGTCGGGACGGCGGGTGGCGGTGGTGACCGACGTGTGCGAGGAGGCCGTACGCCGCTATGTGGAGCCCTACCGGCTGCTGTTGGACGGGGTCCACGGGCGCGGCCCGCATCCGGCGCCGCTGATGCCCGACCCCGGGTGTCTGCGGCGGGCGCTGCGATCCCTGGGGGTCGGGGCGGACGCCGGTGTGCTGATCGGGTCGACGGTGGCGGAGCTGACCGCCGCTCAGCAGGCGGGCCTGCGGTTCGTCGGCCTCGCGCGCAATCCGACCGTGGAGCAGGACCTGCGGGCGGCGGGGTGCGCGGTGACCGTTCGGTCGCTGACGGAGGTGCTGGAGGCGGCGCGCGCCCTGTAGGGGTCCGCCGGCGGGCGCCCCGGCACCGGGCGGACCCCATTCGGCGGCGCCCCACCCGGCCCCCTCCAGCGGGCGCCCGTCCGCACGCCCCCGCACGATGCGAGGGAGGCCGCCGCCCGGCGGCCGCCACGGTCTGCGCTCTCGGGAGGACCTGCCATGACCGCCAGTCTGGAGCAGCTGCGCCGCTGCCACTTCGCCGTCGACCTCGGCGCGGCGCGGACGCGGGTGTACGTCAAGGGGGCCGGCCTCGTCGTCGACCAGCCTTCCGTCGCCGCCGTGAACACCCGCACCGGGGCACTGATCGCCGTGGGCGAGTTCGCCGAGAGGATGACGGGGCGCACCCCGCACTACATCCGCGTCGTCCGCCCGGTCTCCGGTGGCACGGTCGTCGACATCGAGATGGCCCAGCGCATGCTGCGGCACCTGATCGGCGACAAGATCCGCCGACAGTTGCGTCGAAAGCCGTTTCTGCGGGCCGCCGCCTGCACCCCGCACGACGCCGACCCGCTGGCCCAGCGCGCGGCCATCGAGACACTCGTGGGGCTCGGCGCCCGGCGCGTCGAGCTCGTCGACACCCTGATCGCCGCCGCCGTCGGCTGCGGGCTGCCCGTGGAGCGGCCCGAGGCCACCATGATCATGGTGTGCGGGGCGGCCGCCACCCAGGTCGCCGTCCTCTCCCTCGGCTCCATCGTGACCGCCGAACGCATCCCGGTCGGCGGCGAGGCCGTGGACCACGCGATCGTCCAGCACCTGCGCCACGAACACGAGTTGATGCTCCCGAGCCAGTCCGTACGGCCCCTGCAACTGGCCCTGTCCGGCAACGGCCTCACCCCGCAGGGCCCGGCCTCCACGGAGATCCACGGCCGGGACGTCGCCACCGGCCTGGCCCGCTCCGTCCAGGTCGACACCGCGGCCGTGCGGGACGCCATCGAGACCCCGCTGACGGCCGTCCTGGACGGCATCGGGCGGGTGCTGCGGGACTGCCCGCCCGACCTGGTCGCCGATCTCGCCGACCGCGGGATCATGATGGTCGGCGGCTCCGCCCTGCTGCCCGGCTTCGACCAGATGCTCCGCGAGGCCACCGGCATGCCGGTGCACATCGCCGAACGGCCCGACATCTGCGCCGCCCAGGGCCTGGGCGCGATGCTGGAGGGCAGGATCGCGCCGCTGACGCTCGAACCGATCGCCACCACCTGACGGCCGGTCCCCCCCCTGCTCCCGCCGCGGAGCGCCCGCGTGCGCTCCGAGCCCGGACCGGTACTCCCTTGCCACCCCTGAACTCATTCGTTAAAATGCGATTGCATTCTGCAAATAAAATTTCGGTTGGCGAATCAGGGGCGTACAGAGTTTCGCTCAGAGCATTTTTCGGAGCACTTGGGGGATCAATTGGGGGATTTCCTCATAGCCGACCGCGATCGGTCCGTCTGCATCACAGGAACGGGCTGGACCACCGCGCTGGGCGACGACGTCGACGCGGTGTGGAAACAGCTGCTGAACGGGGGGAGCGGCGTCCGGTCCTTACCGGGCGACGGCGGGCCGTCCGCCCCGGCCGCGGCCTTCCTGCCGGACGGAGGACCGGCCGGTCCCCCCTCCGAGCGCCACGTCCTGCTCGCGGTGGCCACCGCCGCCGCCGCCCTGCGCGACGCCGGCTGCCCGGCCTCCGAAATCGGCACCCTCGTCCTCGGCAGCAGCCTGGGCCCGCACCTGGACGACGCCGCGGACATCTCCCCGCACGCCCTGACCGCCACCGTCGCCCAACGCCTGGGCGTGGCGCGGTCGGCCTCGGTGAGCACCGCCTGTTCCTCGGGCGCCGACGCCGTCCTGGCCGGCGCCGCCCTGATCAGCGGCGGCGAGGCGGACCGCTGTCTGTGCGGCGGCATCGACCTGCTGACCGAGGGCAAGCTCCTGGGCCACCGGGCGCTCGGCACCCTGTCGGCCTCCGGCACCGTCCGTCCCTTCGGCACCGACCGCGACGGCACCGTCTTCGGGGAGGGCGCCGGCTTCCTGCTGCTGGAGTCCCGTGCCGCGGCCACGGCACGCGGTGCCCGGATCCTGGGCGAGGTGCGCGGCTGGGGCGCCTCCAACGACGGCACCGGCCCCACCGCACCCGACGAGAGCGGGGCCGGCGCGGTCCTGGCCGTCCGGCGCGCCCTGGCCAGGGGCGGGGCGAAGGCCCGGGACATCGCGGTGATCAACGCCCACGGCACGGGCACGCGCGCCAACGACACGGCGGAGGCGGCCTGTTACCGCACCGTCTTCGGCCCCGGGTCCGACGCCGTCGTCTTCGCCACCAAGCCCGCCTTCGGCCACACCCTGGGCGCCACCGGCGCCGTGGAGGCCATCGCCCTGCTTCTCGCGTTGCGCCACCGCGCCGTGCCCCCGGTGCCCACCACCCGCACCGTCATGCCGGAGCTGCCGCTGCCCCTGGTGGCGGACGGCCCCCGGGACATCACCGGCTCGCTGGGCATCAGCGTCACCCTCGGCTTCGGCGGCTTCAACACCTGCCTGCTGCTGGCTCGCGCCGAAGGAGAAGCCGCGTGAACGAGGCCGAGTGGTGCCCCGCCGGCGCCCGTGTCACCGGCTCCGCGACCGTCGAGACCGACGACCCGGGCACGGCCCCGCGCCGCGTCTCCGGCGTGTACGCCGACCCCGTGGCCTGGCTGATGACCGAGGCCGTGGCCGTCGCGCTCAAGGCCTGCGGGGACGCCGCGCCCGAGAACCCCGAGGAGGTGGGGGTCGTCGCGGTGGGCGAGCGGGCCACGGTCCGCACGCTGCGCGCGCTCGCCGACGCCGTCCCGCACGGCCGGATCTCCCCCATGCGGTTCGCCGGCGCCGGACCGGGCTCCGTCGTCGGCGTCGTCTGCTCGGTGTTCGGCTTCCACGGCCCGGCGTCGATGCTGCCCATGCCCCTCGCGCCGGCCGTGCCGCTGGCCAGGGCCCTGTGCGGCGACTGGCTGCTCGGCGACCCGCCCGGCGCCGCACATGTCCTGGTCGTCACGCACGGCACGACCGACGAAGGCAAGCACCAGGCGCACTGCCTGGTCGTCAGTGGGCCGACGCCCACGCGGAGGCCCCGGACAACATGACCGCGCAGAACATGACGGACCAGTACCTGGACCCCATCCTGGTCAGCGACTTCCTCGACCGGATCGAGGAGGCCTCCGCCCCCCAGGACCCCGAACCGTGCGAGCTGCCCGCCCTGGTGGACCGGCTCGCGGCGCTGCCCGCCCCGCCGGGCGCGGTCGTCGTGATCGCCCTGCCCAACGGCATCCGCGCCCTGCGCTTCTTCTTCGCCGTGTCGCTGGCCGGGCACACGCCCGTGCTGCTCTCCCCCTCCACTCCGGTCAGCCGGGTCCGGGAGGTGGCCCGCGAACTGGGCGCCTGCGCGCTGGTCCGGGCGGCGATCCGGGCCGAGGGTGTCACCGGCGTCACCCGGGCCGGCGGTGCCGAGCTGGGCGTCTTCACCGAGTGGCCGTACCGGCACCACGGACCCGGCCATGTGATCCTGATGAGTTCCGGCACCTCCGGCATGGCCACCGGCTGTCTGCACGCCCTGGACGCGCTGCTGCGCAACGCCCGCCGGCACGGCCGCTCCCTCGGCCAGCGCGCCGAGGACACCACCCTGGTCAGCCTGCCCGTCTATTACTCCTTCGCGCTGGTCGCGCAGGTCCTGGGCGGTCTGGTGCACGGCTCGCGCCTGGTCCTGGCGGGGCCGCCGTTCTCGGTGGCCGACTATCTGGGCACGGTCGCCGGCCGGGGCGTCACCCTGTCCTCGCTGACCCCGAGCCTGGTGAAGGCCGTCGTCACCGCCGGCGGCGAACTCCCCGCCCCGCTGCGCACGCTCACCGTCGGCGGGCAGGCCCTGGACCCGTCGTACGTGTCCCGGCTGCTGAAGCTCAACCCCGAGCTGGGCCTGTACGTCACCTACGGGCTGACCGAGGCCGGTCCGCGGGTGTCCACGCTCGCCGCGCACCGGGAGCCGCCGCACCGGCACGGCTCGGTGGGACTGCCGCTGGACGGCGTCGAGGTGCTCACCCGGCCCACCGACACTGGGGCACGGGAACTGCTCGTGCGCTCCGACACCGTCTACCGCCGCCGCGTCGGCGAGGCCGCGCCGTCCAAACGGGGCGACCTGATCGAGCCCGGTCTGCTGGCCACCGGCGACATGGGGCACGTCGACGACGACGGGTACGTGTACATCCACGGCCGCTCGTCGGACTTCGCGGTGGTGCGCGGCGAGAAGGTGTCGACGGCGACCGTGCGCCGGGCCGCCGAGTCGCTGCCCGGCGTGGTCCGCGCCAAGATCGGCATCACCACGGGCGAGGACGACTCCGCCGTCCTCGAACTCGACGTCTACGTCGACGACGCCGTACCGCCCTCGGAGGCGGAGGTGCGGCGGCGGCTGCGGTCCCTGCTGACCCGCAACGAGCTGCCGATGACGGTACGGATCCAGCCGCTGCGCGCCGGCGAGCACCACAAGTGAGCGCGCCGGACCCGCTCACCCTGTACTGCGTGCCGCACGCGGGCGGCTCAGCGCGCAGTTTCGTGCGCTGGCGGCGCGAGCTGCCGGCCGGCCTGCGGGCGCAGCCGCTGGAGATCGCCGGCAAGGGCCTGCGCTCGCGCGAGCCGCGGGCGGCGACGCTGCGGGAGGCGGCCGTCGACCTCGCGCACCGCGTCGACCCGTCGGGCCGCTACGCGCTGCTCGGGCACAGCATGGGCGGCATCCTGGCCTACGAGACGGCCCTGGCGCTGCACGCGCTGGGCAGGCCCGGACCCGAGTTCGTCGTCGTCGCCGCGGCCCGGCCCCCGCACCTGCTCGGCCACTCCCCCTACGCCCCCCTGCTGGCCGCGGACGACGACGCCCTGCTCGACGCCCTCGCCGCGCACGGCCGCATCCCCCAGGAGGTACGCCGGTCACCGATGCGGCACCAGTTCGTCCCGGTGATCCGCGGCGACCTGGCACTGCTGGCCGGCCACCGCCCCGACCCGGACCCGCGCCCGCTGCCGGGCGACCTCGTCACCTGGTACGGCACCGGCGACCCGGACACCCCGCCCGAGGTGATGGCCGGCTGGCGGCACTACACGGCGGGCACCCACCTCGGCGAGGGCTTCGACGGCGGGCACTTCTTCCCGCACGAGCGCTTCGAGGAGGTCGCCGCCCGGCTGCTGGAGCTGGCACGGCAGCGAGCGGACCGCTGACGAAAGTCGGCGGCCCGCTCGCACCACGGCCGGATCAGTGCTGGACGGGGCACCCGCTCCCGCCGCCACGCACCGGGGCGTCGGTGTCGTGCCGGGTGCCCAGCAGCCAGTACGCCTCGTCCGCGGCCCGCCACAGCTCGGGGAAGAGCGCGAGCTGCGAACGCGCTTCCAGGGTGGCCAGGGACCGGCCGCCCAGGCTCTGCGGGAGTTCCTGCCCGTCGTCCTCCCTGCGCAGGCCCGGCTGGCCGCCCAGCTGCGACCACACCATGATCAGGTGGTGCTGTTTCCAGCCGAGGACGCTGCCGTCCAGCCGCAGCATCGCCTCCCGGACGAGGGCCAGGGCCTGTGAGTCGGCCGAGCGCGGGCCGTCGTATCCGTCGTCCTGCTGGGCGATGACGTCCTGGAGGGACAGGCCGGCCCGCTCCACGGCCTGTTCGTAGGCCTTCCACACCGGGCGAGCCACCCGGCGCAGGTTGCGGTAGCCCGGCGAGTCCAGGCCGGTGGCGTCCTCCGGAAGGGCGTTGCGCATGGTCAGCAGGCTGTGCTGCGGCAAGTGGTCGGTGAGCAGCCGCACCGCCTGGACGGTCACCTCGCTGAGCCCCGTGGCCCGGTCGAACAGCCGCACCGCCTGCGGAAACCGGTCCTTGTCCAGGTGGGCCGCGGCCCGGCGCAGCTCGTAGTGGACCTGTACCCAGGCGTACTCGGTGATGAGGTGGGTGACCTGGAAGAACCGCTGGTCGGGGTGGTTGGTCTCGCTCTCCGGAACCAGCGCGCCGAGGGCGTCGGTGAGGTGCAGGACGCTCTCGTAGTTGCTGCCCCGGTCGAATTCGTACGACAGCAGCGCGTTGGGTTCGTCCGGGTTCAGGGACCGCTTCACCGGTTCGCCTCCCTGGTGAACTCGACCAGCCAGTGGCCGGGCAGCTCGAACTTCTTCGTGCCGGTGAGGGCGAGGCCGACGCCGCCGCCGAGGTCACGCAGGTCGTCCAGGCTGCGCTCGCGGCCGCCGAGCAGGACCAGCATCAGCAGGTCGGCGTAGCTCGCCATCACGGGGTCCTTGCCGCTGTCCAGGAGCCGTTCGACGACCACGACCCGGCCGCCGGGGGCGAGGGCTTCGGCGCACCGGCCGAGGATGCGGCCGGCGTCCCGGTCGCTCCAGTTGTGCAGCGTGTTGGCGATCAGGTAGACGTCGCCGCCGGCCGGCATGGGGTCGAAGAAGCTGCCCGCGACCAGGTCGCAGCGCTCGGCGACCGGGGCGAGGGTGCCCTTGGCCTCCGTGACGACGCTCTCCAGCTCCAGCAGCGTGCCGCGCAGCGCCGGGTACTCGGTGAGCAGTTTCAGCAGCAGGGAGCCGTTGCCGCCGCCGACGTCGACGACGTGCCCGGCCGACGCCCAGTCGTAGAGGCGGGCCAGTTCCGGGACGAGCCGGTTGGCGATGCGGGCGATGCCCGCGTTGAAGGACCTCTCGATGTCCGGGTGGGCCTCCAGGTCCTCCCAGAAGGGCCTCCCGTGTGCCTGCTCGTACACCGGCAGGCCGGTGCGCACGGCGTCCAGGAGCCGCCCGACGGCCGGTTCGAAGCGGGCCTCCATGGGCCGGCTGGGGTCGTCGTAGTCGAGCCAGCGGCGCAGGTTGCCCGGATGGTCGCTGAGCAGCACCCGGCCCACGTCGGTCAGTTCGTACGCCTTGCCGGGGGCGCCCGGCTCCTCGGTCTCCGTGAACAGGCCGAGGAGGCTGACGTAGTGCAGGACGCGGCCCAGGGACTGCTCGTCGGTGCCGGTCTCGGCGGCCAGGGCGGACACGGTCCGGTGCCCCTGTTCGACCAGGTCGGGCAGGCCGAGCGTCGCGGTCACCCGCACGGCGGTGGGGGTGAACCCGGAGCCCAGGGCGAGGATCGTGTTCAACGGGTCTTGACGGAACACTGGTGTAGCTCCTTGTCCTTCACGTTCGGGGAATGTCCGCCGGTTTTCCCGGTACGCATTCAGGGGTTTTCCTCGATCTTTTCGAGGGCGTCGAGGAACCGCACGAGATTTTCCTGGATGCCGAGCGACGTGCGCAGGTATCCGGGGAATCCGAACAGTCCGGCATTGCGAACGAGAATGCCGAAATCGGCGGCGAGGCGATCCTGCGCGAGGGCGCAGTCGCGGGCCTCGACCGCGACGAAGTTGGTGACCGAGGGCAGGTGGCCGCGGCCCCGCCGGTCCAGTTCCCCGGTGAACCAGCGCCGCCGCTCGTCGGTGGACCGGCGCACTCCCGTGAGGAAGTCGCGGTCGCCGAGCGTGCTGACCGCCGCCGCCTGCGCGAGGCGGTTCACGCTGAACGGCAGGGCGCGCAGGGCCCGCCGCAGCTCGGCGATGAGTGCGGGCGGGCCGACGGCGTAGCCGACGCGCAGCGCGGCCAGCCCGTAGGCCTTGGAGAAGGTGCGCAGCGCGACGACCGGCGCGCCGCCGTCCAGCAGGTCGCGGACCTGCGGGGTGTCCGGGCCGGCGAACTCCATGTAGGCCTCGTCGCACACCAGCGGGACCCCGCCGCGTGCGCTGGCGTCGACCAGCGCGGTCAGCTCCTCGCGGGTGAGGGCGGCGCCGCTGGGGTTGTGCGGGTTGCACAGGTAGCCGATCCCGTGTCCGGCCAGGCGCGCGGCGAACGCGTCGGTGTCGACGGCCGTGCCGTCCAGGGCCACGGCGGTGCAGCCTCGCCGGGTCAGTTCCAGGCAGGCCCGGTAACCGGGGAACGTACCGGCGGTGACGAGGCCGGGACGGGTGGGATCACCCAGGGCGAGGGCGGTGGCCAGGACGAGTTCGTCGCTGCCGTTGGCGACGGCGATGTGGTCCGGGGTGACGTTCCAGTGCTCGGCCAGGGCGTGGACCAGTTCGTGGCGCTCGGGGTCCGGGTAGACGTTCACCCGGCCCAGTTCGCGCTCGGCCGCCCGCAGGGCGGCCTCGCTGGCTCCGTGCGGGCTCTCGCTGAGATGCAGCCGGATCAGGTCGTCGGCGCCGGGGACGCTCGCGTTGTACGTCCTTGCGGGGGCGGGGGCCCGGCTCACAGGCTGTCCCCCAGCAGGACGCCGAAGCAGTAACTGCCGACCTCGGCCTCCAGCGTGAGGAAGCAGTGCTCGCCCCCGGCCGGGATCCGCATCACGGCGGGCGAGACCAGTTCGTGCCGTCGGCCGTCGAGCAGGACCTCGATGCGGGCGCCTCCCTTGTTCGGGGACACCAGCAGGTACAGCTCGTCGACCGGGTGGGTGTGCGGCGCGGCGACGGGTTTGCCCACCAGGGCGCTGAGTTCGCCGCCCGCGAGCTGCACGGGCAGGCCACCGAACATGTCGGCGGTGAGGTAGAAGGGCGCGGGCTGGTGGTGCCCGGCCACGGCGAGGGGGATGGGCAGGCCCTCGATGATCTCGGGGTCGGCCGGACATCGCTCGCTCATCACTGGGCCTCCAGGACGAACAGGTAGGTGTGGGGAGCGCCGAAGGGAATCGTGCGGCGCAGGTGCAGCCCGCCCTCGTGGAAGAGGTTCTCGTACTCCTCGCGCGTGTAGATGGGCACGCCCATCAGGGCATGGGCCAGCTCGAAGCCGCTGGAGAAGACCGGGAGTTCCTCCCCCTCGCCACGCGGGCGGACGGTGGTGTCGGCGAGCAGGAAGGTGTGCGCCTGCGGGAACGCCTTGCGCAGCGCCGGGATGACGTCCATGCGGGTGCCGGGGTCGACGAGCAGGTCGTGCAGGAACATGAAGCTCATCGCGACGTCCACCTGGTCGGCGCCCTCGATGCGGCGGCCCCGGAAGAGGACGTCGAGGACGTCGGCGCAGATCGGCCGGACGCGGTCGGTCAGCTCGTGGCGCTCGACGGTGCCGGCGGCCAGCTCGGTGGCCGAGGCGCTGATGTCCAGGCCGATGCCGCGGGTGCCGGGACGGGACTTGACGAGCCGGCAGACGCGCTCGCTGATGCCGCTGCCGAGGTCGGCGAGGACGGAGAAGTCGAGCGCGGCGATCTGCTCGTCGAGGAGGTGCCGCATCAGCGCCAGGTCGGCCTGGGCGGAGCCGAGCGCCACCATGGCCTCGTTGCGCAGGACGTCCTGGCCGAAGACGCGTTCTCCGCGGGTGATGGCCGCGGCGTTGGCGAAGACGTCGTGGTATCCGCCCACGCCCCAGGTGAAGAAGCCGATCTTGCGGCGCAGTTCGCTCCAGGCGGGGGTGGGCGTCACCCGGTCGCCGGTCACGGTGAGGTACCCGAAGGCCTCTGCCGCGGACAGCAGCCGGCGGAACACGACCTCGTCCAGCTGGCGCAGCCGGGAGTACTCGGCCACGTCGAGCCGGCCGGTTCCGTCGAACCAGGCGAACAGTCCCAGTTGTTCCAGGGCGAAGACGACGTTGGTGGAGATGAATCCGTTGAAGGCGGTGTCGGCGTCGAGCGGGGTCTTCGCGTCTCCGCACCAGTCGGCGGGAGGTAGAACGCTTTCGTCCCACGTGTGGAGACCGTCGCGGGAAACGGGAGCAGTCACAGGAAGGGCCTTCCTTGTCTCAGGCGATACCGACGTGAGCAGGTGCCGACGCGGAGCGGGTGCCGACGTGAGCCGGTGCCGGCCCGGTCGATACCGGTGTGCGGTCGGCGCCCGCGTGGTCGGTGCCGGTGTGCGGTCGGTGCCGACCGATCACGCGAGGGGGGAGGTGGCGGCGGCACGTTCCACCGCTGCCGCCAGTTCGCGCACGGTGGGGTGATCGAAGAACAGCCGGTTGGGCAGTCGGACACCGAGCTTCCGGCGCAGCCGGACAAGCACCTGAGTGGCCTTCAGGGAATGGCCGCCCGCTTCGATGAAAGGGGTGTCGTCGTCGAAGTCGTCATGACCGAGAACCTCGATCCACGCGGCTCTGACCTGGTCCGTCATGGCCCGGACGGATGGCGTCACGGGCGGTTCGGAAAACTGTTCCGAATACTGCCCGGAATGCGGTTCCGGATGTGTCCCCGAACCGTCTTCGAGCCCTGTTCTCATACCGTCGCCAGGACGTGTCTTCACACCGTCGTCATTCAAAAGGGATTCCCCCGTGTCGTCGCGGATCACGCTTGTTCACCGCGGCTGCGGCGCAGCCCGGTTCAGCGACCCCGCGCATGGGCATGGTCGTATGTCGTTTCTCTGTTGTCTGGTTCCCGTAAGGAAGGGGCGCACGACCGGTGGCCAACCGGTCGGCCTCTGAGGTGAATGTTCACCATGGCGGCCAGATTGCCGCTATCGGAGCGTAGGCAGCGGGCATCGGCCTGGTCAAGGGGCGATTGTCGGCCAGGTCCAGCCCCTCCCGGAATCTTGGGCCAACGCTTTTACTTTGCGCTTCAATCAATCGGCGCAACCACGTGTACCGGCCAACCGCCTGTCCGAAAAGCTGGTTGACGGCCGAAAGTCGGCCCCCCTACGGTCGATGAGTCGTATGTGAACGCAGCATTTCAGCGGCTGCGTTCAGCGAAGAGAGATCCAGGCACTACAGAGGGAATGATCTACGCTGCACGGGGGAACACATAACGATCGTCCGGCCGGCTCCACCCACCGGCCGAGGCATTTCCGCACTTCGACGACACCTCGATCGGCGACCGCCCGACCAGTGGCCGCCTGATTCCTTCGGGCCGTTTCGGCCTTTCCTTTCCTTTCCTTCTTCGGTTCTCCGCTGCCTTGCCCGCATTCACGGCTGGGCGTGCGGGACGCCGGAATTCGTCACGAGATGCATCAAGGAAGCGTGTTGAGGCATGCGATTCTGGGCGCCGGCGGAGTCGGACTCGCCCTCGGGGCGGCACTGGCCCGCGGGGGCCACGACGTGACGCTGGTCATGCGGGAGTCCTCGCGAGCCCGCTACTGCGGAGTGATCGACGTCCACAGCGCGCTGCGGGGCGACCACCGTGTCGCGGCGCGCGGGGTGGACCGGCTCGACGAGCCGGTCGACGTCCTGTGGGTGACCGTGAAGGCACCGGCCCTGCGCGCCGCGCTGGACCGCGTCGGCCCACGGCCGGCCCCGCACTCGGTCGTTCCCCTGCTCAACGGTCTCGACCACCCCCGGCTGCTGCGGGACCGCTTCGGGCCTCGCCAACTGGTCGGCGCGATCCGCATCGAGGCGGAGCGCACCGCACCCGGGAGGGTCACCTGGAACTCCCTGTTCGCCGAGGTCAGCCTGGCGGCGGACGAGGACGGACCCGCCGGGACCGACTCCACGGCAGATACCACGGGCGGCGGTCGGCATCCGGACACCGGCCCCGCGGACGGACCCGCCGCTCCTTACGCCCCCTTCCGGGACGCACGCCTCGACCCCCGGCTCACCGCCCTGGCCGAGGACCTCACCGACGCGGGCATCGGCTGCGTACTGGAGCGGGACCCGGCGAGCGTGCTGTGGCACAAGCTGGCACTGCTGCTGCCCCTGGCCCTGGCCACCACCGCGGCCGACGGCCCCCTCGGTGTCGTACGCCGGCGGCCCGCGCTGCTGTCCCTGCTGCGGGACACCGCACGGCAGGCGTGCGCCGTCGCGGCGGCCGACGGCGTCGCCGTCGACGAACGGGACCTGCTGCACACCCTCGACACCCTGCCCGGCCGGACCGACACCTCCCTGCACCGGGACGTCGCCGCCGGCATCCGGCCGACCGAACTCGCCGCACTCACCGAACCGGTGCTGCGCCGCGCCCGCGACCGGCACACGCCCGTGCCGGCGATCGCCGAACTGGCGCGCCTGGTTAGGGAACGGGAGCTGCGGGCGCAGGTACCCGCGCCGCACGGAGCCACCTACCGCAAGGGAGAAACGTCATGACAGTCGGTTCGGGCGACACCCTGGAAGCGACCCTGAAGGAGATCCTCGTCGAGGACCTGTTCCTCGACGTGCCCGCCGAGCAGATCGGGGACGACGACGGCCTCCTGGACGTCCTCGGCCTGGACTCCCTCGGCTTCGTGGAACTGCGCGCCCAGTGCGAGCAGCGATTCGGCGTGAAGATCACGGACGCCGAGTTCACCCCGCTCCACTTCCGCTCGGTGCGCACGGTGGCCGGCCTGGTACGCACGCTGCGCACGGAGTCGGCCGACGAGCACGTGGCGGTCCCCAAGTGAGGGCACCGGCCTCCTCCGAACAGCTGGACGTCTGGCTCGCCTGCCAGCGCGAACCCGATTCCGACCGCTACAACGTCACCGTCGACCTGGAGTTCGCCCCCACCGTCGACGTGCCGGCGCTGCGGGCCGCGCTCGGCGACGTCCTGCGCGCCCACCCGGCGCTGCGCGGCGCCTTCCTCACCGAGGGAGGCGAACTGTGGCGCACCACCGAGCCCGACCCGGCCCCGGCGTTCGTCACCGAGCGGCTCCCCGGCCGCTACGAACGCGCCGAGGCCCTCGCCCGCGCGGTCGTCGCCGGCCGCGCCCCCTTCGACCTGGCCACCGCCCCGCTGCTGCGGGCCACCCTGCTGACCGGGGACGGCGGCGCCCTGCTCGCCGTCACCATGCATCACATCGTCTCCGACGGCTGGTCCAGCCGGATCCTCGCCGAGGACCTGGTGACGGCGTACCGCTCGCGGACGGCGGGCGGGCCGGAACTCCTCCCGCGCGAGGCACCCGGCACCGACCCGGCAGGCCGGGCGGCTTCCGACGCCGAGGCCGAGGCGTACTGGTCCTGCGTGCTGCGCGACGCCCCCGCCTCCCTCGCGCCCCCGCACGACCTGGTGCCCGAGGACGGCTTCCCCGGCCCCTCCGGCCAGGTGGAGGTCCCGCTGCCGGACGAGGTGCACGCCGGCGTCCAGGCCCTGGCGGCGGCCGAACGCGGCTCCCCCGCCGTGGTGCTGCTCGCCGCCTGGTCCGTGCTGCTGCACGCCTGGGCCGGTGAGTCCGAGGGCACCTTCGGCATGGTCTTCGCCGGCCGCCGGGACGCCGACGCCGAGCGCGTCGACCTGTTCAGCCGTGCCCTGCCCATGCGCGACCGCCCGGAACCCGGGGAACGCTTCCGCGAGGTGGCGGCCCGGCTGCGCGAGCGGATGCTCGACGCGATGGAGCACGCGCACCTGCCGGTGCGGCGCCTGCGCGAGATCCGCAGCGAGCGGGCCGACGGTCCCGGCACGGAGCGGACCGTGTTCATGTACACGCCCGCCTACGAGGACGAGTGGCAGGCCGGCGGAGTCACCGTCCGCCGCTTCGACCACCCGGACGAGACGACGAAGTACGAGTTCTCGCTCAACGTGCTGGAGGGCTCGGCCGGGACCCGGCTGTGCGTCTACTACGACACCGCCCGCTACCGCCGCGCGAGCGCCGAACTGTTCGCCGAGGAACTGCGCGAGCTGCTGGCCCGCGCGGTGGCCGACCCCGACCTCACCTGCGCCGAGCTGCTGGCCGTCTGCGACCCCGGCCTGTCCGAGGTGGCCGCGCACGGCGCGCCCGTCCCCGCGTCGGCCCCCCGCATCCCCGAGCTGGTCCTGCGGCACGCCGCCGCCCGGCCGGACGCCGTCGCCGTACGGCACGGCGAGCACACCCTCACCTACGGCGAACTCGCCGGCCGGGCGGGCGAGGTGGCCGGCTGGCTGCACGGGCGGGGCGTCGGGCGCGGCGACACCGTGGCCCTGCTGCTGTCCCCCGGCGTCGACACCCCGGTGTTCTGGCTGGCCGCCGCCCTGGCCGGGGCCGCCTACCTCCCGCTCGACCCCGCCTACCCGCAGGCCCAGCTCCAGCTGATCGTGGACGACGCCCGCCCGGCGGTCCTCGTCGTCGACCCCGCCTGCGGGCACAGCGTCGAGGTGCCGCGGGACACCGCCGTCCGGGTCGACGAGGCACTGGCGCGGGCCCGCGGTCTGACCGCGCCCGAGACCGCGCACGACGACGCCGCGACGCTCTGCGTGCTCTACACCTCCGGCACCACAGGCCGGCCCAAAGGCGTCGTCCTGCCGCACCGCGGACTGGCCCGGCTCCTGGACCGGCCCGACTTCATCCCACTGGACGAGAGCGACGTCGTCGCGCAGCTGTGCCCGCTCAACTTCGACGGTGCCAGCTACGAGATCTGGGGCGCCCTCGCCCACGGCGCGGAACTCGTCGTCCTCGACAAACACCTGGTGCTCAGTCCCCGAGAACTGCGCACGGTCGTCCGGGCGCGCGGGATCACCACGCTGCTGGTGACCACACCGCTGCTCAACCGGATCATCGAGGACGCCCCCGACACGCTCCAGTCGCTGCGGCGCGTCTACTTCGGCGGCGAGCTGATCTCCGTACGGCACATGCGCCGGGCGCTGCGCTGGAGCCGTCCGGGTGTCCTGCTGCACAGCTACGGCCCCACCGAGAACTCCTTCACCTCGACCTGGTTCCCGATCACCGGGCTCGCGCCGAACGCCCGGACCGTCCCCATCGGCCGGCCTGTCCCCGGCACCGAGGTACGGGTCGTGCAGGAGGGCGGCACCCGCCCGGTCCCGCGCGGGGTGCCCGGCGAACTCCTGCTGGGCGGGGCCGGTCTGGCCGACGGCTACCTCGGCGTGCCCGGCCTGACCGCCGACCGGTTCGTCACCGACGGCACGACCCGCCTGTACCGCACCGGGGACCGGGTGCGGTGGACGCCCGAGGGCCTGCTGGAGTTCATCGGCCGCGACGACAACCAGGTGAAGATCCGCAGTCAGCGCGTCGAACTCGGCGAGGTGGAGGCGGTCCTGGACGCCCACCCGGCCGTCGAGTCGGTCTTCGTCACCACCCGCGTCAACGGGCGCGGCGAGAAGGAGATCGTCGCCTACGCGGTGGCCGCGCCCGGCACGGACGCCGGCGACCTCACCCGGCACGCCAAACTGCGGCTGCCCGCCTTCGCCGTCCCCAGTCACCTGGTGCTCGTCGACGCGCTCCCGCTCACCCCGACGGGCAAGATCGACCGGCGCCGCCTGCCCGACGCCGGGCACGGGGCACCACCGCCCGCCCC
>NZ_JARGEF010000174.1:0-18163 GCF_033794725.1 Streptomyces sp. ID05-39B
CTCGGGGCCCGCGGGGTGGGTGCCGGGGTCGGCCGCGGCGGTGTCGGTGACGAAGGTCCGCACGGCGTCGAGCGGGGCGACCCGGTTGAAGGCGCGCACGCCCAGCTTGGTCGCGTCGGCCACGGCGACCGTGCGGTCCGCCTGGCCCAGTCCCGCCCGCTTCACGGCGGCGTCGTCGAGGGAGAACTCCGACCAGCCGTGCCCGGCGTGCACCCCGCCGATGGACATCACGAACAGGTCGAAGGCGAGGGACTCCAGGGTGCGCAGCGCGAGCGGCCCCACCAGGGACCGCTCACCGGGCCGCGAGCGTCCGCCGACGACCAGCAGCTCGACGCCGGGCCGGTCGGCCAGCCGTACCGCCGCCTGCAGACTGAGCACCGCGACGGTCAACGGGGCGCGCGCGGCGAGGTGTTCGGCCACGTGCGCGGTGGTGGTGCCGGCGTCCAGCAGCACGCGCGTCCCCGGCTCCACCAGGCCGGCGACCGCCGCGCCCAGCCGGTCCTTGGTCGCGCCCTGCCAGGCCTCGCGCGTGTCGAAGCCGGCACCCTCCTCGCGGGCCCGCGCCGGCACGGCCCCGCCGTGCACCCGGCGTACGAGGCCCTGTTTCTCCAGCGCGTCGAGGTCGCGGCGCACGGTCATCTCGGACACCCCGAGCCGTTGGGCGAGTTCGGCGACGGAGACCTGCCCCGCGGCTCCCTGGACGAGCCGCAGGGTGAGGTCGAGACGGTTGGCGATACCCATGAGGGCAGTTCTATCACGCAGATGTGAGAACGCACATCCCGTTGTTCATACCGGGCGGCTCAGGCGTCCAGCAGCGTCCCCGGCAGGTCGAACCGCTCGGTCGCGCCGGAGTCCAGGTTCACCCGGGTCACCGAGTCCTCGGCGTAGACGAGCCAGCCCGCCGCTGTACGGGTGAGGTGCTGGGCCGCGGCGAGACCCTCGACGCGCGCGCGGCGCAGTTCCCTGCCCGTACCGGCGTCGACCTCCACGAGGTCGGTGTCGCCGCCCGTCGACACGGCGACCACGATCGTCGTGCCGGTCGCGGCGACGGCGTCGGCCCGGCCGCCGTCCACCGAGACGGCCGTGTCGGTGGCGTTCCTGGCCACCGACACGCGCACCTTGCCGGAAGCGCCGGACGCACCCTCGGCCGGGGAGCCGACGACGACCGGGCGGCCGGCCGGGCAGGCGAGGCCCGTGACGTCGAGCCCGGCCGGCCGGGCCACGGCGGTGACCTTGCCGTCGGCCAGCCGTACGACGCTGACGCGGGTGCCGGAACCGGAGCCGCCGGCCAGGCAGACGGTGTCGGAGGCCGGGTCGGAGGCGGCGAGGCCGATCGTGCCCGGGATCCTCACCTCGCGCCGGGTGGACCAGTCGGCGGGGTTGCGCACCAGCACGGTGGACTCCGGGGATCCGCTCGCCGACTTGGCGTCGGGCAGCCCCGCGACCTCGGCAACCAGCGTCTTTCCCGGCAGGACGCGGCGCAGCCGCTCGTCGCCCCGCAGGCCGTCCAGCGTGTGGTCGCCGCGGTTGACGAGATAGCGCCGGTCCGGCTTGCCGCCCTTGCGGGGGACGGTCACCAGCCAGCGCCCGTCGGCCAGTTCGACGATCTGCGGGCTGACCGCCCGGTCGTCGTCGGCCTGCTGGGGCACGACGGCGAGGCTCTGCGCGCGAGACTTGTCCGCGTTGACGCCGACCACGGTCACCAGGCCGTCGACCTCGGCGAGCGCGAACACCGAGGCGCCCTTCCAGTCCGTGCCCAGGTCGACGCCACCCGGCCCCGAACAGGCGGTGGCGAGCAGGGCGGCCGTCGCCGTGAGCGCGGCGGCGGAGAGGGCCGTCCGGACAGGGCTCATGGGGCTCGTGGGATTCACGGGGTTCATGGGGGGATTCACGGGGTTCACCAGTCCTTCATCGCGTCCGTGGGGGACATCCGGGCCGCCCTGCGCGCCGGGACCAGCGACCCGGCCACCACCACCAGCACGGTCAGGGCGAGAAGCAGCAGCAGGGTGACCGGCGGCGGGAGCAGCACCCAGCCCTCGACGTACGGCGCCAGGTCGGCGCTGCCGCGCAGGAAGGCCGCGGCGACCGAGCCGAGGAGGGCGCCGAGCACCGTGCCGAGCAGTGCGGCCACTCCGCCGGCCACGGCCATCTCCACGACGAGCATGGTGAGGACGCCGCGGGTGCGGAAACCGACCGCCTTGAGGATGCCGATCTCCTGGGCGCGTTGCCGGGACAGCGCCCCGGTCACGGTGACCGCGCCGACGAAGGCCAGCACTGCGAGGACGCCGAGCAGCACCTGGCCGACGACCCGGATCATCTCCAGTACGGCGGGCAGGGCGTCGAGCTGCTGCTGGAGGGTGACCGCCGGATAGCCGAGCCGCTGCACGGCCTTCGTCACCTCGGGCACGTCCGCGGCCGTACGGGCGACCACGGTCAGCTGGTCGTATCCGATGGTGGCGAGGTAGTTCTTCTCGGGTTCCCCGGAGCGCTGGGCGGCCCAGCCGATCACGGTGGGGTCGGCGGCGTAGGCGGCGTCGGGGTTGTCGAGCTGCCAGGTGGGGTCGTACACCCCGACCAGGCGGGCGTGGCCGGTGACGCCGGTGCCCTCGCCGGGCCGTACGAAGCGGGTCGTCTCGGTCTCGACGTCCTGGCCCACCAGCGCGCTCAGGTCGACGCCCTGGGAGGTGGCCGGGGTGACGATCTCGCCCGGGCGCAGCGGGAAGAGGTCCTCGCGCACGGACTTCGTGATGGGCGGGGTGAGGGCCGGGCGGTGGGTGGTGGCGTACAGCAGGACGGTGTCCCCGGCGTCGGTGAGGACGCCGAACGACACCTGCGCCCGGTGCTGCACCGACTCGACGTGCCCCAGCTTGGCGAGCGTTGCGGCCGTACGGTCCGTCAGGGGCGCGGTGCCGGGCCGGTCGGCGGGGCGGTCGACGGTGATGCTGCGGTTGGCGTTGCTCTCCTTGACGCCCGTGTCGGTGACGCCCTGCGCCCGTCCGGCGATGCCGAGCGCGCCGAGGCAGACGGCGGCGGCGACGGTGACGAGCGCGACGAGGCCGAACAGGCGGCGGCGCAGGGCAAGGACGTTGGCCAGGGCCAGAGCGAACACGTTCACTTGGCGCTCCCCTTCTTCTCCTCGGAGGTCGCGACGTCCGTTGTCGCCAGGGCCCCGTGCTCCAGCCGGTGCACGACGTC
The DNA here is from genome assembly GCF_033794725.1 of Streptomyces sp. ID05-39B. NCBI lineage: Bacteria > Bacillati > Actinomycetota > Actinomycetes > Kitasatosporales > Streptomycetaceae > Streptomyces > Streptomyces sp. ID05-39B. Next base: position 3,196 of record NZ_JARGEF010000174.1, read on the forward strand.
CGCGAAGCCGGAGACGGCCGGGTTGTGGGTGACGAGGAGCACCGCCCGGCCCTCGTCGGCGAGTTCGCGGAACAGGCCGAGGAGCAGTTCCTCGCTGTCGGTGTCGAGGTTTCCGGTCGGCTCGTCGGCCAGGATCGCGGGCGGGTCGTTGACCAGCGCGCGGGCCAGGGCCACGCGCTGCTGCTCACCGCCCGACAGTTCGCCGGGCAGATGGTCGGCGCGCTCGGCGAGTCCGACCCGCGCGAGCAGGGTGCGGGCGCGTTCCTCGCCCTCGGCGCGCCGTCCGGCGTACGGCAGGAGGACGTTGCGCAGCGCCGAGTGCTGCGGCAGCAGGTTGTACGACTGGAAGACGAAGCCGAGCCGGCGGCGGCGCAGGTCGGCCAGCGCGTCGTCGCCGAGCCCCGAGGTGTCGACGGGGCCGTCGGCGCCCTCGACGACCACGCGCCCGCGGTCGGGCTGGGTGAGCAGCCCCAGGATGTGCAGCAGGGTGGTCTTCCCGGAGCCCGAGTGGCCGACGAGCGCCGTGATCTCGCCGCCTCTCACGGTCAGGTCGACCTCGCGCAGGACGTCGACCCTCCTTCCCCGCAGGGGGTAGGACTTGCCCACGCCCTCGGCCCGCAGCAACGCGTTCACCGGATTTCCGCTCACTTTCCGTGCTTCGTGGCCCCGGCCGGCAACCAGCCCATGGCGCCGTCCAGTTGCCGGTCGAGCGTCCATACGCTCCAGGTGGTCTTCAGATCGCAGGCCTCGTCCCCGCCGCCGACCCGGTACAGGCCGGGCAGCCCCGGACAGCCCGCGTACGGCGTGACACCGCGCCCCAGTGCCTCGCGCAGAGCCGCGTCGAGCCGGCCGCCGAGCAGCGCGTACGCCCGTACGACCAGCGCGTAGCCGTAGACGGAGGTGAACCGGTCCGGGTGCAGGGCCCAGCCCTTCAGGGTCTCGGTGCCGATCCACGAGGGAACGGCGTCGCGCCGGCCGCTGTCGGCGAGGCCGACGACCACGGTGGCCGCCGCGACGACGCGCTCCGGGGTGTCCGCGCGCCAGCGGCCGATCTCCGGGACGCCGGTCGTGATGCCGGCGTCGCCGCAGGTGAGGGCGGTGCGCTGCCATTGGGTGGCGTTCGTCTCGGTCACGGTGGCCGGCAGGACGCGCGGGTCGGCGCAGAGTTGCCGTGCCGGTCCGCTCGTGTCGCCGCCGCCCTCGGTGAGGGTGCGCAGGGCGGCCCGGTTCAGCCGTTCGGGGCCCTCCTGGCTCGCCTCGCCGGACGTCTCCTCCCGCCGCAGCGCGGTCAGGAGCGCCGGGTCCTCGCGCGACCAGCCGGCCAGTGTCCGCAGTCGTTGCACGAAGAGGGAGGCGTCGGGGTTGCCGAGGTAGGCGTCGGGGTCGCGCACGGTGCCGTCGTCGAGCCGCTCGCCGTCCAGCCGCTTCAGGACCGGCGCGAACGCACTGTCGGGGGAACCGGCCGCCTTGAGGATGTGCACCAGGTTGTGGAGCTGCTCGTAGGGGAGGGTGGCCGCACCGTCGCGCAGCACCGGCTCCCAGATCCGGCGGTCCACGGCGGGCCGCTTCCCGGCGGCCTCCTGGAGCAGTACGTAGCTGTAGGTGTCGTCGAGCCGGACCGCCCTGGTCTCGGGCGTGAGGTCGGCGAAGTCGTCGGTGCGCGGTGCGGCGATGCGGGTGAGCGGGGCGGGAACCGGTTCCTTCAGGAGTTGCAGCGAGCGGGCCAGGGCCCCGGCCTGGTCGAGGGCGCGCACCCGGCCGGCCGTCGCGCGCAGCCAGGAGACGGTTGCGGCCCGGTCCGCGGCGGGCAGTGCCGGCAGGCGCCCGAGGGCGTCGAGTACCTCCAGGGCCGCCCAGGTGGCGCCGAGGCGGGCCGCGTCCCCGTCGTCGCCGAGGGCGGGGTCGACGTACCAGCCGCCCGCCGTCCGCAACCGGTTCACGTCGGCCGCGTCACCGGCGTCCAGCGCCTCGCGCGCGCCGGTCCGCCACAGCGGGAGGAGCCACTCGCGGCCCCACAGCGGTGACGCCTCCAGCGCCTCGCGGCGGAAGGACGCGACGCGCTCCTCGGCCATGCCGGTCCGGGGGTCCCGGCCCAGTTCGGACAGCGTCCGCAAGGCGTACGACTGGGCCTGGGGACCGGCCGGTTCCCGGCGCAGGAACGGGTGGTAGTAGTAACCGTTCTGCTCGCTGACGAGCAGGTCGAATTGACGGGCACTGGCCGGTTCTCGCCGCTCGGAATCACCGCTTCCGGCCGTGCACGACACCACGAGCGCGGCGCATATGGCCGCCATCGCCGCGCGGGACGCGACACTCCGTCTCCCGCGCTTGTCACCACCGATGAATCCCACGAACGCCCCCGTGCGTCGTATTTCTCCGCGCACACCACCGACATCCTCGCATTCACACGAAAAGGGCTTTCGGTGATTGCGGAAAAAGCGCGCTGGAAATGCGATGAAAATGTGAAGGGAATGCCACACCGCCGGGCCCTGACGGTGTGGCACCCTCTGGAACGGGCCTCGCGGGCGTCAGTTCACCCGCGTCGGCTCACCCGCGTCGGCCGACGGTCAGGCCGCGCCCGCGTACGCGCACTTCTCGCTGACCTTGATGGCGCTCGTCACCTGGGCCGAGCCGCAGCTGCGCGTCGACACGTAGGTGGTGGCGCCGCCGGGCCGCATCTGGCCGTAGGTGTCGGAGATGTTGGCCTTGGTGTTCTTCCACCGCACCTCGCCCAGCGACCGGCTCTTCATCGTGAGCGTGGCCTCGGGGTTCTTGGAGATGGTGAGGGAGACGCTGATGCCGTGGGCCTGGAGTTCCGCGCGGTTCTGGATCCACTTGGCCTTGCGCGGGTTGGTGCCGGACATCTTGGTGGACGCCTTCCAGTCACAGGCGGACACGTAGAAGCCGCAGTGCCAGGCGTTGACCGACACCTTGTTGCCGCCCGGGAGCCCCACCGAGGTGGAGGCGGAGGTGGCCTGGGCCGGCGACGCCGTGAGCACGAGCGCCCCGGCCGCGCATACGGCGGCGGCACCCGAGATCAGGCGCATGCGTATTCCGTTGGTCATTCGATTGACTCCCCGTATTGTTCATTGTTGAATCGCTTTTCCGGTATCGGAAAGCAGCCCGACCCGCCCGTTTCCCCCGAGCGGATCGAGCGCCCAGCAATTACCGCATGGCTTGATCATTACTGTCCAATCCAGTCATCGGATTCCCGGCGTGAAGCACCCCACAGGAAATCGATGGAACCCGAACCGGAGAAATACCGTCCGCTACCGCACCCCGGTTCCGTACAACCCCTCGGCCCGCGCGCGAGTCAGTCTCGGCATGACACGCCTGTATACGACGACGGCCCGCCGCACCCGGCGCGCGCTCGTGCCCGTAGTCGCCGTCTCCGCCCTGCTGACCCTCGGCACGGCGGGTCCCGCGGCAGCCGACAGCGACCAGCTCTGGACGTACTCGGACCCCTACGAACTGATCCTGCCGGGCGCCTACGAGGACGGGTCCGCGCCCGAGCGGACCGTCGCGCTCCATGTCACCCACGACAACATCGCGAATCCGGTCGGCACCGGACGCCTGAGCGTGGACGCCACCGAGCTGGCCGCCTTCGCCAAGATCACCTGGCCGGCCAACTGCACGCCCGACACCGCCGCCACGGCCGTCTGTGATGTCCCGTCCCTCACCGGCACCGACCAGGTGACAGCCGCCGAAATCAAGGTCGGCGCACTGCCGGACACCCCGGACGGCGCCGTCGGCACCCTGCGCTACACCGCCGTCGCCGGCGGCCTGACGTCCCACCCGGGCGAGACCCGGGTGACCGTCGGCAACGGCCCGGACCTGGCGCTCAGTCAGTCCCCCCGGCAGGACGGCGTCAGGCCCGGCAGCCTGATCAGCGCGCCCGCCACCCTCACCAACAACGGCAACCGCACCGCCGAGGGCGTCCTGCTCCACCTGTTCGCCTCCCGCGGCCTCGCCTACACCGAGCGGCCCGCGAACTGCGAGTATCTGGACACGGAGGTCGGCACCCAGGCCCTGTGCGTCCTCGACGAGGCACTCGCCCCCGGCGATTCGATCGCCCTCGCCAACCCCTTGAAGGCCCGCCGCAACGCCCTGTACGAGCGCTTCGACTACTCGGTCGAGCCCTACTCGGCCGAGGCCCTGGAAGCGGCCCGCGCCGGCCGGACGTACACGCCTGGCACGGGCGCGGAACTGGACCCGGCACCCGCGGGGACCGCCCGTACGGCCACCGCCACGACAGCCGCCCCCGACCTGGACCCCCAGGACAACTACCGTTCCGTCATCATCCACGCCACCAACACCGCCGACCTCAAGCTGATCGGCAGCCGGGTCGAGGGCACGGTCGGCGAGACCGTACGGGCCGACATCACGGTGAAGAACCGCGGCCCCGCCTGGGTCGCCTCACTCGGCGCGGGCGAGCCCGTGGCCACGGTCGACGTCCGCATCCCGGCCGGCACGACCGTGACCGCCCGCCCGGACACCTGCTACGCCCTGACCGCGGACGGCGAATGGGTCGAGGAACAGCTCGGCGCCCCCCGCTACCGCTGCCACACCCCCATCTACCTGAACGAACGCGCCACCCACACCTTCCCCTTCACCCTCCGCATCGACAGCGCGGCCCGGTCCACCGCGCCGGTCGCCATCGACAACAACCAGTACGAGCCCCCGATCCGCGCCTACGACCCCGATCTGACGAACAACGCGTCCAGGATCGTCGTCAACGGCTGACCGAGCCGAGCCCGACGGGCGCTGACGGGCAGACAGAGGCCAGAGAGACGCCGGTTGTACGGCGTGTCTCTGGCCTCTGTCCGCCCATGCCCGCCTACGCGCGGTCGGCGCCCCCGGGTTCCGGTACGACCAGGCGCATGCCGCGTGACTCGGCAACGCGCAGGGCATCGGTCAGGCACTCGGCGAGCCGGAGACCGGCGTACCGCACCTCGGCGTACGGCGACGCGTGATCGTCCAGGACCGTGCGGGCGAGGACGAGCACGTCAGCGCCGGTGGAGAGCTGGAGTGCCTCCAGGTCGTCGGCGAGCCGGGAGAGGCGGCTGCCGCTGTCGTCGGTCACCAGGTAACAGGGCTTGCCCTCGGGAGTCGGCCAGGGCAGAAGCCGGGGGACCGTACCGCCGTCCACGTCTTCCATCAGGCGGCCACCTCCCGCGCACCGATCAGATGCCGGTCGAGGTCGATCCCGAAGTCGGCGGCGAGAACGAGGGCGAGGCGACGGTGTTGCTGGAGTGCGGCCTCCTGTTCGAGGGCGGCGAGATAGGGCCGCACAAGAGCGGAGTCGGCCCCGTCGAGCGGGGTGGCGAGCCCGTACGGGGAGCGGTGCGGGGGCAGGGGCGCGGCGGGACGACGTACGCCGGTGGGATGCGGGCGGGGACAGGGATGCCCGTGAGGCCGACGCCGTTTGCCCGTCCCCGGGGCGAAGAGGAGGCGCAGCCATTCGAGGGTGCGGCGGATAGGGTCGTACATGTCGACGCTCCTTGGGTTAAGCGTTGGCCGTGCCCCGGGAGGTCTAGCCACCTCGCCGGGGTCTTTGCGCCTTCGAAGCTACACCGGGATGCAGCCCTCTACATACAAGTACAGAGGGATCCACACGATCGTGCAGATGACTACCGCTCTACGTTGGACATATGAGCGATACGGAAGAGCCGAAGGCCACTCTGGACCCCATGAGTGCCAGACCGCTCTATGTTCAGCTGGCCGACGTCATCGCCGCGAAGATCGAGTCCGGGGAACTGGCGCCGGACAGGCCCATCCCCTCGGAGAACCACCTCGCCGACGAGTACGGCGTGGCAAGGCTCACCGCACGACGTGCCGCACAGGAGCTCCGCGAGCGCGGGCTGATCATCACCGTGCGAGGCAAGGGCTCGTTCGTCGTCGAACAGCCACCCCGCGACGCACCCTGAAAACGCAGGAGCCCCCGCCTCAGAACACTCTGACGCGGGGGCTCTTCCGTAGGCCCTGTGGGACTCGAACCCACAACCAATGGATTAAAAGTCCACTGCTCTGCCAATTGAGCTAAGGGCCCAGGCGATGTTGCCTCCCCGAGCATAGCGGGACGTGGCCGTGTCGCCGATCGGGTATCGGGGACACGGCCGTGCCGGGTGGCGAAGATCGGTCACGGATCGACCGTTTCGGCCGTCACCTCCGCTTCCGGGCCCGTCGCCGGGGCGGGGACGAGCCCCTCGCCCTCGGGCCGGAGGAACCAGTGGCGAGCCGAGGCGAACCACCAGACGGCGGCGAAGCCGAGGACGACCAGGACGGCGACCGGGGCGTAGTTGAAGGTCTCGGAGGTCACCGGGGAGACCTGGGGGAGCATGAACAGGACGGTGATGACGCCCACCCAGATGACGGACACCACGCCGATGGCCCGGGACCAGCGGCCCAGGTGCCACGGGCCGCGGGCGAAGTCGTCGCCCTTGCGCAGCCGCAGCAGCGTCGGGATGACGTAGGCGATGTAGAGGCCGATGACCGCGATGGAGGTGACGGCCGCGTAGGCCGTGACGTTGATCAGGTAGGGCAGGCCCAGGAGCAGCGCGCCGCCGGCGGCGAGCCAGACCGCCGCGACGGGCGTGCGGGTGCGGGGGCTGACGGTGTGCCAGAGGTGCGAGAAGGGCAGGGCGCCGTCGCGCGAGAAGGCGTAGATCATGCGGCTGTTGGCGGTGACGGACGCCATTCCGCAGAACAACTGGGCGCCGATCACGACGAGCAGCATCAGTTTGCCGGCCGTGGCGCCGAGCGCGTCGAGGAGGATCTGGGCGGGCGGTGCGCCGGTCGGGGAGCCGAGGGCGCCGTCGTAGGACTGGATGGCGAAGGTGAAGCCGAGGAGCAGGACGAAGCCGGCGATCCACGAGGTCCAGATGGACCGCACGATCCCTTTGGGGCCGGCGGTGGACGCGTCGTGCGTCTCCTCGGTCATGTGGGCGGAGGCGTCGTAGCCGGTGAAGGTGTACTGGGCCATCAGCAGGCCGAGGGCGACGACGTAGACGCCGCTGCCCCAGCCGGTGTTGTTCACGAACTCGCCGAAGACGAAGGACGCCGACTGGTGGTCGTCCGGTACGAAGGTCAGCGCGCCGACGATCACGGCGACGCCGAGGACGTGCCACCACACGCTCACGCTGTTGAGGAGCGCGACGATCCGCACCCCGAAGGTGTTGAGCAGGCCGTGCAGCACCAGGATTCCCGCGAACAGCAGGATCGTGCGGCCGGGCGTGACCTCGAAGTCGAACTGGAGATTGAGGTAGGCGCCGAGGAAGGACGCGGCACCGAAGTCGATGCCGGCCGTCACGGCGACCTGGCCGAGCACGTTGAACCAGCCCGTGAACCAGGCCCAGGCGGCGGCGCTGCGGGGCGGCGCCAGCCGGTGGGCCCAGAAGTACAGGCCGGCCGAGGTGGGGTAGGCCGAGCAGATCTCGGCCATCGACAGCCCGACGAAGAGGGTCATCAGGCCGACGACGACCCAGCCCCAGGTGATCACGGCGGGCCCGCCGGTGTTCATGCCGAACAGATAGAGCGTCAGGCAGCCCGACAGGACCGAGATGATCGTGAAGGAGACCGCGTAGTTGGAGAACGCCGACATACGGCGTGCGAGAACCTGCGTGTATCCGAGCTGGGCCAGCCGTTCCTCGTCCGAGAGCCCACTCACCGTGCCGTCATCTGTCATGCCCCCAGCAATTCCCTCGCCAGGCTCGTGACACACGTCACAACTTGGCCAGAAAGAACCCCTGGAGGCCTGCGGATCCGGCGGACACGGGGAAGGGCCCGTACGACCGAAGTCGTACGGGCCCTTCCCGGTGCGAGCTACAGAAGCAGCCGGAGTCGGCTACTCAGCCGGCGTCAGCCGTTGCGCTTCCAGCGCGGCTTGTCGTCGCGGCGTCCGAAGGAGCCGCCACCGCCGGTGCCGGTGCCGGTGCCGGTGCCACGGTGGTCGTCGCGGCGGGCGGCCGGACGCTCGTGGCCGCCGGAGCGGAAGCCGGTGCCGGGACGGTCGTCGCGGCGGTCACGGTTGAACGGACGGTCGCTGCCCCGGTGCCCACCGCGCTCGCCACCGGCGCGGAAGCCGCCACGGTCGTCACGGCGCTCGAAGGAACGGCCACCGCGGTCGTCACGGTCACGGTTGAAGCCACCGCGGTCGCCACCGCGGTCGCCGCCGCGGTCACCGCGGTCGTCGCGGTTGAACGGGGGACGGCTGCCACCACGGTCGTCGCGACGCTCGAACGGACGCCCACCACGGTCGTCACGGTTGAACGCGGGACGGCTGCCACCACGGTCGTCACGGTCGCGGTTGAAGCCACCGCGGTCGTCGCGACGCTCGAAGGAGCGACCGCCTCGGTCGTCACGGTTGTCGCGGTTGAACGGGGGACGGCTGCCACCACGGTCGTCACGGTTGAACGCGGGACGCCCACCACGGTCGTCACGGTTGAACGCGGGACGGCCACCACGGTCGTCACGGCGCTCGAAGGAACGGCCACCGCGGTCGTCACGGTCACGGTTGAAGGAACGGCCACCACGGTCGTCACGGTCGCGGTTGAAGCCACCCCGGTCACCGCCACGGTCCCCACGGTCACCGCGGTCGTCACGACGCTCGCGGCGCTCGTACGACGACGAGCTCGCCGGGCGCTCCTCGCGGACCGGACGGTCGGCGTCGCGCGCGGCGGGCTGCGCCGGCACGGACACCTCGGTCACGGCCTCCGCCACGACGGACGCGGTCTCGCCGGTGCCGGCCACCGCGGCCTGCGCCTCGGCGATCGCCGTCTCCGGGTCCTCACCACGCTCGCGGGCGACCCGCGCGACCAGCCGGTCGGCCTCCTCGCGCAGCTCGTTCGCACGGCGCTGCGCGCGCTCCAGCTCCCTGGTCAGCTCGGCGACCTCGCGCTCGGCCTGCTGCGCGGCGTTGCCCGCCGACTCGGCCTGGACCTCGGTCATCGACCGGGCGCCGGTGATCTCGGCGACCTCGGGCTCGAAGGCCGTACCGCCCTGGATGATGTGACGCCCGGCGTCGACGCCCGCGTCCTCCATCATGCGGAAGATCTGGCGGCGCTGATGCGGCAGCGACAGCGAGACGACGGTGCCGGTGCGGCCGGCACGGGCCGTACGGCCGGCGCGGTGCAGGTAGTCCTTGTGGTCGCCGGCCGGGTCCACGTTGAGGACCAGGTCGATGCCGTCGACGTGGATGCCGCGGGCGGCGACGTCGGTCGCGACGAGCGCGTTGACGTAACCCTTCTTGAAGTCCTCAAGGACGCGGGTGCGGGCGCCCTGCGTCATGCCGCCGTGCAGCGCGTCGGCCTTCACACCGGAGTCGCAGAGCTGCTCGGCGATGCGGTCGGCGCCCAGCTGGGTGCGGACGAAGATGATCGTGCGGCCCTTGCGGGAGGCGATCGCGGCGGTGACCGGCGCCTTGTCCTTGGGCTTCACGATCAGGATGTGGTGCGACATGGTCGTGACGTTGCCCTGGGCGCTGTCGACCTCGTGCGTGACCGGGTTGTGCAGGTAGCGCTTGACCAGCGTGGAGATCTCGTTCTCCATCGTGGCCGAGAACAGCATCCGCTGGCCGCCCTGCGGGACCTGGTCGAGCAGCTCGGTGACCTCGGGCAGGAAGCCCAGGTCCGACATCTGGTCGGCCTCGTCCAGGACGGTGACCTTGACGTTCTCCAGGGAGCAGGCGCCGCGGTTGATGATGTCGCGCAGTCGGCCCGGGGTGGCGACGAGGACGTCGACGCCACGCTCCAGGGCGTAGATCTGGTTGCTCATCGAGGTGCCGCCGCAGACGACCTTCATCTTCAGACCGAGGACGTCGCCGTAGGGCTGGAGCGCGTCGGCGACCTGCATCGCCAGCTCACGGGTCGGGGTCAGGATGACGGCGCGCGGCTTGCGCTTCTCGGTGTGGCCGCCGGCCAGCGTGGTCAGCGTCGGCAGACCGAAGGAGAGGGTCTTGCCGGAGCCCGTGCGGCCGCGGCCGAGGATGTCCTTGCCCGCCATGGCGTCCGGGATGGTCGCCGCCTGGATCGGGAAGGGGGAGGTCACGCCGTTCTGGGTGAGCTTGCGCACGACGCCCTCGGGGAGACCGAGGTCCGTGAAGGTCAGCTCGGGCGCCTTGTCGGCCTCGACGGTCTCGATGACGTCGGTCTCGATGGCGTCGACGGTCGCGGTGACCTCGACAGCCTCGACGGCGTCGACCGTCTCGCTGTTCTCGGACACGACGGCGTGATCAGTACTGGAAATGGACATGCGAATGCGAAACCTTCCGGAGTCTCGTCGGCACGCGCCCGTCAACTCCGTGTTCGCATTCGACCGCCTCAATGCGGTCCGTCACGGTAAGGGAGAGTACGCGCCACACGGCGCGCTCTGTTGTGGCGCCGGGCAAATGGGATCAAACGATCTACCACCATACGCACCCTGTGCCCCTTGAGGCAAATCGGTCTGCGTAGACGTGGGTCGCACACCACTGTACGGCATCTACGCCGGTGCTCCCGCCTCCGGCGCCGGTTCCCGCTCGACCAGCTGCGGAACCGGCTCCGCGTCCGCCGACGAGGACGGCTCGGCCACGGTCGGTTCGGGGGACGGCGACGGCGGGGGCTCGGGCGAGGCCGGTGGCTCCGGGTCCGCCGAACGCGTCGGTGACGGCTCCTCCTTGGGCGGATGCGGCATCCCCGGCCGCTCACTCCGGTCCGGCTCCGGCCCCTTCGAGGCCCCCGGGCCGCGCCCCGCCGACGGCGAGGCCGTAGGGGACCCGGACCCGTCCGGCTCGCCCTTCTTCCCGCCCTTGCCGTCCCGGTGCCCGCCGAGTGCGAGGGCTGGGCCCGGCCCCCCTCCTCGTCGCCCACGCTCATGCAACCGGCGGCCGCGGCGACGGCCAGGACCGTGACGGCCAGGCGAACAGGTACGTACAAGGGGCGCACGGGGCCACCTCCGGAGGCAGACGCAGGAGTCAACCTCCCCAACTCCCGCCGCCCGCAGGAAGACACGCGCCCCGCGGCGCCGGCTCAGCCGTACCCGAGCGCGTGCAGCCGGGCGTCGTCGATCCCGAAATGGTGAGCGATCTCATGCACGACGGTCACCTCGGTCTCCTTGACGACCTCCTCCCGCGACTCGCACATCCGCAGCGTCGGCCCCCGGTAGATCGTGATCCGGTCCGGCAGCACCCCCGCGTACCACTCGCCGCGATCCGTGAGCGGCGTCCCCTCGTACAGCCCGAGCAGCTCCGGATCCTCCGCCGGCGGCTCGTCCTCGACGAACACCGCGACGTTGTCCATCAGCCGCGTCAACTCCGGCGGAATCCGGTCCAGGGCCTCGGCGACCAGTTCCTCGAACTCCTCGCGCGTCATTTCCAGCACGGGGCCATTCTCCGGTACGACAGCGCCGTACGGCGGGTACCTCCGCATGTCCGGGCGCACACGTGGGCATACGCGACCAATGGCCCGCGTCCGCGTCCCCGCCGCAGCCCTGAACGCCGTGAACCGTTTCCGCACCGCCCGCCGACCCGAGAATCCCGTCCCCGAACTCGCCGCCCGGCCCCGCCCCTGGGCCCGCGCCCTCGGCCTCACCACGGTCGTCCTGCTGGGCGCCTGGCTCGGGCTGCTCGTGGTCGGGAACGTCCGCGTGCCCGTCGGCCCCATGAACACCACGATGACCCTGCGGCCCGCCCTCGACGGCGGCACCAAGATCAACATTTCCCCGCTCGGCGCCCTCCACCTGGACAGCCACATCGCCCCCGTCCGCCTGGACGTGAACGTCGACCAGCTCGACCCGGACCGCTCACAGGCCCTCGTCGACCACCCCGAACGCCTCTCCGGACTCCAGGACGAGGTCGCCGCGGACATCGAACACGGCACCCTCGACCTCGCCGTGCGCTCCTGCGTCGCCGTCGTCGCCGGCGCCACCGCGCTGGGCCTCGCCGTCTACCGCCGCCCCCGCCGCGCCCTCACCGCCGGCGGCCTCGCCCTGGCCCTGCTCGCCGCCTCCGGCGCCACCGCCTACGCCACCTGGAACCCCAAGTCGGTCCTCGAACCCCGCTTCTCGGGCCTGCTCTCCTCGGCCCCCTCCGTGGTCGGCAACGCCCGCAACATCGTCACGGAGTTCGACGTCTACCAGCAGGAACTGGCCCGCCTGGTCACCAACGTGACCAAGCTCTACGACGTCACCTCCACCCTCCCCGCCTACCAGCCCGACCCCACCACCGTGCGCGTCCTGCACGTCTCCGACATCCACCTCAACCCCGCGAGCTGGAAGATCATCGCCTCACTGGTGGAGCAGTACAAGGTCAACGTGATCGTCGACTCCGGCGACACCATGGACCACGGCACGGCCGCCGAGAACGGCTTCCTCGACCCCATCCCCGACCTCGGCGCGCCCTACGTCTGGGTCCGCGGCAACCACGACTCCACGACCACCCAGGCGTACCTGGAGAAGATGAAGAACGTCCACGTCCTGGACGACGGCCGCGCCGTCACCCTCGCCGGGCTGCGCTTCGCCGGCATCGGCGACCCCCAGTTCACCCCCGACCGCTCCGCCGTCCCGGACGCCGACGGGACGCAGGAGGCGGCCGGCGACCGCCTCGCGGAAGCGCTCCGCGCCCAGCGCGCCGCGGGCACCCCGGTGGACATCGCCGTCGCGCACGAGCCCTCCGCCGCCCGCCGCACGGACGGCGAGGTCCCGATGGTGCTGGCCGGACACCTCCACCGCACCGAGACGGAGATTCTCGAGAAGGGCACCCGGCTGCGCGTCGAGGGCTCCACCGGCGGCAGCGGACTGCGTGCGGTCGAGGGCAAGTACCCCGACCCCATCGAGGCGTCGATCCTCTACCTCGACCGCGACTCCCGGCGCCTCCAGGCCTGGGACGAGATCAAACTCGGCGGCCTGGGCCTGACGACGGCCGAGGTCAGCCGCCACCTCCCGAAGGAGAACCAGCCGGGCGCCTCGCCCACGCCCACACCGTCGCCTCCGTCTCCATCCCCGTCGCCCCCCACGCCCTCCGCCTCTCGCCCCCGCCCTTAAACCGTTTTGGCGATACCTCCCGGCATCCCATATGCTTCTCACGTCCCCGACGCGCTGCGAAGCGCCTAGGCGGGCCGATAGCCCTCATCGTCTAGCGGCCTAGGACGCCGCCCTTTCAAGGCGGTAGCACGGGTTCGAATCCCGTTGGGGGTACGCAACACCGTGTGCGACACTGTCGTACACACAGCTGGGTCCTGTGGAGCAGTTTGGAGTGCTCGCCACCCTGTCAAGGTGGAGGCCGCGGGTTCAAATCCCGTCAGGACCGCTGGAGTTCCTCGTGAACTCCGTGGCTGGGTAGCTCAGTTGGTACGAGCGATCGCCTGAAAAGCGATAGGTCGCCGGTTCGACCCCGGCCCCAGCCACATCTCGGAAGCCCTGTCCCGCGTGGACGGGGCTTCCGCCGTTTCACCGGTCACGGGCATTCCGGAGGTTCCGGGGCACGTGCGCGCCTCGGTGGGTGGGTCCAGGTGGTACGCGGCCGAGACTTTCCTCCTGGTCCTCACAACCTTTCCATCTGTATGCCAGTCAGACTGTCAGCCTGGCTCGGCGGGCCACAGACGACACCTACGAACGGTAGAGGGATGACCATTACGCACCGGACAGGACAGGTCGACACGACCACGGACCGAGGGGGTGAGGGAACAGCGTCCCTGGAAGCGCTGCCGACGCAGGCCACACCCGACTCCGGACCGGTGATCACGTCCCGGTCGCATGCCGGTGAAGGACGACTGGCCGCGCTGGACGGGCTGCGGTTCCTGGCGGCGCTGGCGGTGGTGCTCTTCCACTTCATCGGCCAGAAGCCGAAGACGATGGTCCACCTCTGGGGCCGCACGCCGGAGAACATCTTCCCAGACGCGCACGCGGTCTTCGCCTTCGGACGGCTCGGTATCGACCTGTTCTTCCTGATCAGCGGTTTCGTCATCTGCCTGAGCGCCTGGGGACGCACCCCGCGTGACTTCTTCATCTCCCGCGTCACCCGCCTCTACCCGATGTACTGGATCGGCGTCGTCGTCTCGGCGATCTGCATCAAGTTCGCGGGTGCGCCGTTCGGGAGCGCGTCGCCCCAGGAGATCCTCGCGAATCTCACGATGCTGCAGAAGCCGCTGGGCGTTGATCACCTGGACTCGGTGTACTGGACGCTCTGGCCCGAGCTGTGCTTCTACCTCACCTTCGCGGTCGTGGTGTGGAAGGGCCTCACCTACCAGCGTGTGCTGATCTTCGGCGGGCTGTGGACGCTCGCCGCCGTCCTCGCGCCGGCCGCCGACATCCCGCTGCTGACCCTGGTGGTCAACCCGCCGTCCGCGCCGTACTTCATCGCCGGCATGGCCTTCTACCTCATGTACCGCTTCCGGCCGACGCCGCTGCTGTGGGGTGTGGTCGGCATGTCGTGGCTGCTGGCGCTGCACTTCCTGCTGACGCCGGGCGGGGGTCGCATCAGCTGGAACGAATGGTCCCCGTGGCGCGGCTGGCTGATCCTTGTGATCACGGCGTTCTTCTTCATGATCGCCGCGATCGCTCTGGGCTGGACGCGGCGGATCAACTGGCGGTGGCTGAGTGTCGCGGGCACGCTCACCTTCCCGCTCTACCTGCTGCACAGCCCCATCGGTCTGACCGTCGCTCACCGCTTCGGCGACCGGGTCGACCCCCGGCTGCTGATCGTGGGCACGGTGATCGGCCTGGTGCTGCTCTGCTACGTGGCGCACCGCTTCGTCGAACGCCCCCTGGCCACAGCCATGCGCCGCTGGCTCAAGACAGCCAGCTTCACCCCGGCGACACCGGTCTCGCGCCAGGGCTGAGCATCCGCAGGGCTCGTCGCCGGGCGGGGCGGTGCCCGGCGGCGGTCCCGGATCTCAGCCGCCGGGCACCGCACCGCCCCGCCCGGCACCCGCCCCGGCAAAAGCGTTCGCCAGGTTTTTCCTCGGGATGAGATCCTGGATCCCGTATGTCTACGCACCCC